>DATJBO010000036.1:0-3208 GCA_035515315.1 Solirubrobacteraceae bacterium | reverse complement strand
ACCGGCTACCGCGCGCTGCTGCCGCACCGCGCCCGGCGCACCCTGTCCGAAGGCCGCTTCGACGCGATCATGGCGCACTGGCGGGTGGTCACCCCGGCGCTCGTGCGGGGGGTCGCCGAGGGCGGCGGGCAGCTGTACGTGTGGACGGTGGACGACGCGCGGCTGATCGCCAAGCTGACCGCCATGGGGGTCGACGGGATCATCACCAACGACCCCCGCCTGTTCGCGATGGCCTGACCTACAGGTTGCACCGGGCGGCGCTGTAACCCGCGGGTTCGGCGCCCACCAGCGCGTGGCGCCCGCCGGTCGTCGGCCGTGTCGTGTGGGCGAACTGGTGGTTGGCCCGCATCCACCGGAAGCTGACCATGCCCCGCAGCACGAGCTTGGGGCGAGCGTGGGAGGGCTTGATGGTGAAGCTCCGGCCGCCCTGTCGGGCGCTCGAGCCATCGCCGATCAGCACCCAGCCGCTGCTGCTGGAGCTGAGCGGGGCCCACTGGTTGGCGGCGTTCAGATATTCGAGCGCGAAGCTCATGTACATCTTGTCTTCGCCCTTGTCGTCGCCGGGCATCGACCCCCTGATCCCGATCGTGTCGGGTTGCTTCGGGGGGTTGCAGACGTCGATCGTGGCCCACAGTTCGCGCGAGCGCAGCAGCGCCTGTGCGGTCGGCTGGCCGTGCTGGGGCTTGGGGGCGGCCACTGCCGCGGCGGCGGCCGTACAGGCCGCGGCGATCGCGATCGCAGCCGGCGCCAGCCGGGCCAGGGTGTGCCGTCGGGCCGAAGCGGCTGCCATGCGGGGACGATACCGCCGGCCATCACGCCACCGCGCAGGTGGCACGGGTGCGATCGGCGCCCGGCGGCGCTCACCCCGGCGCCCCGCGGCGCTCCACGGCGGCGCCCCGCGGCGCTCACCGCGGCGCCCGGCGGCGCTCCACGGCGGTGTGGTATCCCCTTTCGGGGAGATGGGGGATATGCGTGCCGATGAGGTGGTCGAGCTGCTCGCGGGGGTGCCCGCGTTCGAGACGCTCGACCATTCGGACCTCGGGCGGATCGCGGACGTGGCGGTGCCGCGGAGCTTCGAGGCGGGCGAGCTCGTGTTCCGCGAGGGCGATGACAGCGACACCTGTTACATCGTGCGTGACGGTCACGCGCGCGCGATCCGCAGCCACGGCGACGGGCGGACGATCACGCTGGCCACCTTCGGACCGGGGGACATCTTCGGGGAGCTCGCGATGTTCGAGGACGAGCGCCGCTCGGCGACCGTCGAAGCGATGTCTCCGACGACCGTTGTGGGGGTGCTCGGCGGCGACATGCGCAGGCTGATGAGCGAACACCCGGGCATCGCGATGCGCCTGGCGGTGGCGCTCGCGGGGCGCCTGCGGGAGACCAACGAGCGGCTCTCGCGCCAGTCCTTCCAGACCGTCCAGAGCCGCGTGGCGGTGGTGCTCCGCCAGCTCGTCGAGCAGGCGCTCGCGGGGGGCAACGCCAATGGCGACGTGCTCGTGACCGCCACCCAGGCGGACCTCGCCCAGCTGGCCGGCTCCTCGCGGGAGTCCGCGAGCCGCTTCTTGGCGGTGCTCGAGCGGGCGGGGGTCATCTCCCAGGGCCGCGGCCGGCTCGTCGTGCACGACCCGCAGGCGCTGGAGCAGTATGTCTTCTAGCGAGTCGCAGCCGGCCGAGCAGGAGCGGCCCTCGCGCCGGCGCGAGTTCTCGGCCGGGGGCGTGATGGTGCGCGGGCGCGAGGTGGCGGTGATCGTGCCGACGCGGCGGGCCGCCGACGGCTCGCGCGTGCTGGCGCTCCCGAAGGGCCACGCGGACGGCTCCGAGACGCCCGTTCAGGCCGCCGCGCGGGAGGTCCGCGAGGAGACCGGCCTGAAAGGCTCGCCGATGTGCGAGCTGGGCGAGTCGCGCTACTGGTACCGCCGCGACGGGCACACGATCGGCAAGACGGTCGTCTTCTACCTGTTCGAGTACGAGGCGGGCGACGTCGCCGACCACGACGACGAGGTCGAGGACGTCCGCTGGATCGGCCTGGAGGAGGCCCGGCGCGCCCTCACCTACGCGGGGGAGCGACAGATGGTCGACCGCGCGATCGCTTACCTCGACAAAGACCGATAGCCTGCTGCCGCGATGCAGGTGCTGAACTTCTACTCGACGATCTTCGCCGACGAGCTCAAGCGGGGCCGCAAGACGGCGACGATCCGCCTCGGCGACAAGTCGAGCAAGTACCGCAAGAACCAGTCCGTGCTGGTCACGATCGGCTACCAGTACTCGCCCCGTGAACGCATCTTCGAAGCCGTCATCGACCAGGTCGAGGTGATGAAGCTCGGCGACCTCTCGCCGCGCGACATCAAGCACGACAACCCCGAGTTCCGCCGCCACGTGGAGCTGATCAACTTCCTCGAACAGATCTACGACCGCACGGTCACCCTCGAGGACACCGTGACGGTGGTCCGCTTCTCCCAGATCATCGACAACCCCACCGGCATCACCCAGGCCATCAAGGGCTTCGGCGGAGCTCAGAACTAGCGCCCGCGCCCGGCGGGGGGTCGCCGCCCCAGGTCCGGCGGGGGCCGGCGCCCGAGGCCCGGCGGGGCCACCGCCCCGGGGCCCGGCGGGGCCACCGCCCGAAGCCACGCCACGAGCGGGCCCGATCGCCGCAAGCCGCGGAGCCGCACGATCCGGCGTGGGGCGGTCTCTGGCAGTCCCGCGTGCCGACTGCCAAAGAGACTTCGGAAGACACGCGAAAAGGTATATATTGAGGGTGCTTGTTGGCACTCTCCCCATGGGAGTGCCAGGAGGGCGGAAGCTGCGCCCGGCGGGCGCATTTCCCCCTGTCGCACTCTCTAGATGGAGGTTCTTTAGAACATGAAGCTGAAGCCCCTGGGCGATCGCCTGATCGTGCAGGCGATCGAGGAGGAGCAGACCACCGCCAGTGGGATCGTGCTCCCCGACACCGCCAAGGAGAAGCCGCAGAAGGGCAAGGTGCTGGCCGTCGGTGACGGCAAGCTCGATGAGGACGGCAAGCGGATCCCGCTTGACGTCAAGAAGAACGACGAGGTCCTCTACAGCAAGTACGGCGGGACCGAGATCAAGGTCGACGGCGAGGACCTGCTCGTGTTGCGCGAGTCCGACGTCCTCGCCCGTGTCGAGGCATAGGAGAAGCTGAGGAACAAATGGCTCACAAGGAACTGAAGTACAGCTCAGAAGC
>DATJBO010000035.1:0-2723 GCA_035515315.1 Solirubrobacteraceae bacterium | reverse complement strand
CGTGCTGACCATGTTGAGCATCACGTGCGGGCGAGCGCGCTCGGCGTCGGGTCGATCCCACAGTCCCATCCAGCGCACCAGCCCGGCGACCGGCGCGGGTGGGCCCGCCGGCAGCACGCGCTCGAGCAGCAACGGGGCCTGCTCGGGGTGCTCCCCGGATGGTGCCTCGGCGGACATCACGGCGCAGCCTAGAGGCCGTCCCCGCCCCGACTGCGCCGGGGAGGAGCGGGTCCGCGGTAAACACCTCGACAACATGGCCTCCCGGCGACGTGCTACGGTCACGGCGAATGGTCGGGCCCTGGAGGCTCGACGAAAGCAGTGCAAGCGCTCGCAGGTCGAAGCTCGTACAAGCATCCTCCGCGTAGCAGCACGCACATACCCGTGGAGGATTCCGCACAATGCCAACCGGCACCGTCAAGTGGTTCAGCGACGACAAGGGGTTTGGATTCATCACCCCCGACGACGGCGACAAGGACCTGTTCGTACATCACACCGGGATCAACGGCGAGGGCTACCGCTCGCTGCAGGAGGGCTCGAAGGTCTCCTATGACCCGGAGCAGGGCGAGAAGGGCCCCAAGGCCGTGAACGTCCAGCCGATCTAGGCCGACAGGCCAGTCAGATCAGAACCTGGGGGCTCGCTGCGGCGGGCCCTCGTCTTTTGCGGACCGGTATCGTCGGTCCGCACCAGCGGATGAGCGGCGAGGCGACCAGCATCAAACTGCGCCGGCCGGCGCCACTTTCCGCTCCGTCGAGGCTGCGCCCGCGCCGCCGCGGCGCCCCCGGCCGGCTTGCGGGGAGGAGCCTGGATGTACGCATGGCGGGGGTGGCGCTCGGCGCGATCGTCGCGCTCAGCCTGTTCATCGTGCTGATCACGGCCAACCGGCCGAGCCTGCTCGCGCCGACAACCCACAACGGCTTCTACCCGCGCTGGATGTCGGGACCGCTCGGGGGGCTGCTGCCGGGG
Organism: Solirubrobacteraceae bacterium; assembly: GCA_035515315.1. GTDB lineage: Bacteria > Actinomycetota > Thermoleophilia > Solirubrobacterales > Solirubrobacteraceae > Palsa-744. The sequence continues at coordinate 1,759 of DATJBO010000035.1, read as the reverse complement.
CTTACGGGCAACAGCACGACCCTGCGCTTCATGTTCACCGGCGCGATCGTGGTGATGTTCCTCGCCTACGTGTGGGTGCTGCGCTGCGCGCCACGGATCCCGCTGGGATGGGTGCTGGCGGCGATCGTGCTCGTCCACGCGATCTTCCTGATCTCGCCGCCGCTGGCCCTGACGGACATGTTCAACTACATCAACTACGGCCGCATGGAGGTGGTCCACCACCTCAACCCCTACACCACGATCCCCGTGCTCGAGCCGCACAGCGACCCCAGCTACGCGCTCAGCAACTGGCACGAGCTGCTCAGCCCGTACGGCCCGCTGTTCACGCTGTTGACGTTCGCTGTGGTGCCGCTCGGCGTGGCGGGGTCCTTCTGGGCGCTGAAGGGGATCCTCGTGGCGGCCAGCCTGGCGATCATCCTGCTGGTCTGGAAGTGCGCCAAGCTGCTCGGGCGTGAGCCGGTGGGGGCGATCGTGTTGGTCGGGCTCAACCCGATCGTGCTCGTGTGGGGCCTCGGGGCGGGCCACAACGACTTCCTGATGATCCTCTGCATCATGGTCGGCTTCTACCTGCTGCTGTTGAGCCGGGCCTTCGACCAGGCGCAGGAGGCGCTGCCGCGGCTCTCGCGCCTGCCGGCGGCCGCGCGCGGGTGGCTGGTGCCGCTGTCGGCGGCCCAGATCGGTGCGGGCTCGGCGTTCGTGCTGGCGGCCGCGATCAAGGCGTCGGGCGCGGTGCTGATCCCGGTCGTGCTCGCGGGGCTGATGCGGACCCCGAGGGCGCTGGCTCAGGTCCTGCTCGGGATGCTGCTCGCCGCCGCGGTGGTCGCGTGCTCGAGCCTGCTCGCCTTCGGCCTGCACATCCCCGACCTGAGCACCCAGGGCTCGCTGGTGACCGGCGAGAGCGTTCCCAACCTGATCGGACTGGCGATCGGCGCCGGGGGCGAGAGCGAAGCGCTGAGGAAAGTGCTGGTCGCGGCGCTGCTCGCGGCCGTCGCGGGCTGCTGCTGGCTGGCCTGGAAGCGGCGGGCCACGATCACGGCCGCCGGTTGGGCCAGCGTGGCTCTGCTTGTGACGCTCAGCTGGGTGCTGCCCTGGTACGTGCTGTGGGTGCTCCCGATGGCCGCCCTGTCGAGCTCGATCCGGTTGCGGCGCACGTCGCTGCTGCTCGGCGTGTATCTGATCATCGCGTGGGCCCCGGTCAGCGGCCTGCTGTGGGATGCGATCCACTTCTACCCCGAACGGACCCCGCTCGGCCGCCTGCACCAGCGGGCGGTCAGGGAGCTGCTGAACTGATCCGCCGCGGGGGCCGGCTCGGCGAGGGTCGTCGGCTCGGCGAGGGTCGTCGGCTCCGCGAGGGTCGTCGGCTCCGCGTGGCGCTCAAGCCGGCGGCGTGCTGAGGATGTCGCGCACGAACGCGCCGACGCGCTCCACCTGGGCGGCGCGGTCGAAGGTCGCGGCGGTGGCGCCCGCCGCCAGCGCCGCGGCGCGATGACGCTCCAGCTCCGCGCGATCGAGTCCCTCGAGCAGCCGTGCGAGCGCCTCGACGTAGGCGTCGCTCCACGGGGAGGGCCCCGGCAGGCGCCAGCAGAAGCCGTCGTCGAGGTCGTACGCCGCCGGGATCTGGGAGGTGACGATCGGCAGGCCGGCCGCCAGGTACTCGCTGAGCTTGGTCGAGTAGCGGAACGAGCCGACGCGGTCGACGCTCTGGGGCAGGCTGGCGAGGTCGAACGCAGCGAGGTATTCGCCGACCTGCTCCGGCGCC
>DATJBO010000034.1:0-4936 GCA_035515315.1 Solirubrobacteraceae bacterium | reverse complement strand
CGCGTGAGCCTCATCGGTCCATCTTAGTTGACAGAACACGTGCTATTGAGATAGCGTTCGTTATCGACCCCGGGACATCGACCAGACAGGAGGCGCGGGCCGTTGGCCACCGCAACCACATCCCCCGAGACGACCTCGCCGGCGAGCCTGCCCACGGACTCGATCAGCTACGAGGACCTCTACGCACGCTGGGAGCGCGGCAACTGGAAGGCAACCGAGCTCGACTTCACCGAGGACGCCCGCCAGTGGCGGGAGGACTTCACGGACTTCGAGCGCCAGGCAGCGATGTGGAACTACTGCCTGTTCTTCTGGGGCGAGGATGCCGTCGCCGACAACCTCTCTCCCTACATCGACGCCGCCCCCCGTGAGGAGCAGAAGTACTTCCTCACCACCCAGCAGGTCGACGAGGCCCGCCACGCGGTGTTCTTCAAGCGCTTCATGCACGAGGTCGTCGGGATCGGGGACGGCTCCATGGCGAGCGGCCTGGCGGCGATCAAGCCCCAGCTCACGGTCGGCTTCCGCAAGATCTTCGACCGCCTCGACACGATGGCCGAGGAGCTGCGCGCGGACCGCTCCCGGGCGAAGCTGGCGGCGGCGGTGACGCTCTACCACGTCGTGATCGAGGCGTCGCTGGCGCAGCCCGGCCAGCACTTCATCTGCAGCTACCTGGAGGAACGCGACCAGCTGCCCGCCTTCCGCGAGGGGATGAGGAACATCGCCGCCGACGAGCAGCGGCACATCGGCTTCGGGGTCAAGCTGCTATCCGACCTCAGGCGCGAAGACCCGGACGGCGTCCCCAAGGCGGTCGCCGGGCTGCTGCGCGAAGTCACCCGGTACACGGCCCAGGTGCTGATGCCCCCGGGCTGGGACGAACGCTACATCTCGGTGTTCAACTCCAGCTACGACGAGGTCGGGATGCAGGGCGTGGAATCGCTGACCACCAAGCTCCGGTCGGCCGGCCTCGCCCCCGAGACGCTGCCGGGGCCGCCGATCCTTCCCCCCGGCCTCACCCCGCTGGAGATGTCCCGGCGCGGGCGGGCGCTCGCCCAGGCGGGGATCATCGGCGTCCGCGAAGGGCCCTCCCGGCACGATCCCGAGACGCTCGAGCTGCTGTTCGACACCGTCCGCCGCCAGGTCAACCCCGACCATGGCCTCAAGCGAGAGACGACGTTCCAGTGGGAGTTCACCGACACCGACGTTCCCACCTGGCACCTGACCGTCAACAACGGCTCGAGCGTTGTAGGCGAGGGCGAGGCGCCGCGGCCCGACCTGCGCCTGCGCCTCTCCTACCAGGACTTCGCCGACCTCGTGGGCCAGCGGCTCGATCCCCGCCGGGCGCTGATGAGGGGCAGGATCCGCCCCCGCGGCAATCCCCTCGCGCTGGCCCGCCTGGCACGGGTGTTTCCCGCCAGCTGAGCGCCACGGCGCCCGGGCGTCTCAACGGCGCGCCGACGGTCAGTCGCTGCCGTTGGGGTTGTCGATCACGAACAGCCAGGTTCCATCCGGCTGGCGACGGACGACGTCCGCATACCTGCCGCTGGCGTCTATGTCGTTCCCTTCCGGGTCGCGTCCCTTCAGTGTCCAGTTCCCGACGACCAGCGCCGTGTCTCCGGACAGGAGCGTCTTCTCGGCGTTGACCTTGAGCTCGGGGTCCATCGCCATGAATCCGCCGATCGCCCCGCGGAGGCCGTCGAGGCCGGTCACCGATCCCTCGCCGAACCCATGTGGCATCGCGAACGTCGCCCCGGACTCGTAGAGGGACAGCGCGGCGTCGATGTCTCCAGACGTGACGGTCTCCCCGATCAACCTGCTGACGTCCTCCGGCGTGTTCGCCTGCGGCATGTGGGCCTCCTCGGTCGTGGTGCGCCGATCGTATAGAGAATGCACGGAGGGCTTTCCGGCGGAATCGCTCGGCAGTAGCCGGGGGCGACCCCGGGGCCTACTTCTGACGGCCAACCTGCGTCATAGGGTCTAGCCCGGCGAGAACTCCCGAGCAGCCTGGCTGGGCTGCGTTTCGGTGCCCGAGGAGGGCGCCGGCGCGGGCGCTTCGGAGGCCCGTCCGGATGCGACGGCCCTCGCTGCCGGCGTGTTCGCATCGGCACGCCGATCACCGCCCGCGCGACGCCCCGGCGAGCGCAGCGAGGCCATGCTTGCCCGCCCTCCAGAGCCGCTCCCCTGCCCGCCGGCCGAGGCGCCGGCGGCGAGGGACTGCTCGGGTCCGAACTCGCGGACCGCACGGGCCTTACCCGAGGCGCTCCCGGCCGCGCCGGCCGGTGCCTGTCCGCCTGTGCCCGCGCCCGACCTGGCCGCGTCCGTGGGCGCGGCGCTCACGAGACCGCCGGCCTCGAGCGGCACGGGCCGCCGCCCCGCGCCGGCGTGGCGAGGCGCGTGACGAGGACCGTGGGGCGGGTGCAGCGCCATGCCGCCGAGGCCCACGCAGCCCGCACCCACGCCCAGCGCCAGCAGACAGCCGGCGGCGAGCTTGGCGCCGAGAGGACCCGCGAGCACCCAGCCGCCCGACGCCCCGCCGGCTCCCGCGGCAGTGGCCCCGCCGAGCACTCCGCCCCCGCCGAGCACTCCGCCCCCGCCGAGCGCTCCGCCCCCGCCGATTGGCGTGGAGGGCCCTCCGCCGATCGGTCCCCCCGGCGCTCCCGCCACCGCCCCGGAGTGAGCCGCCGCCCCCGAATGGGCCGCTGCCCCCGAATGGGCCGCTGCCCCCGAATGGGCCGACGCCCCCGAATGGGCCGACGCCCCGGAGTTGGCTGCCGCCCCCGAGTGGGCCGCCGCCCCGCCGGCCCCGTCCCCCACCCGAGACAGGATCCCCGCGCCGATCCCGCCGGGTGCCAGCACCGGCGGGAGCACCGACGCGAGCCCCCGCAGGGACGCGACGTAGGAGCGACAGGCCGAGCATCTGGCACTGTGGGCGAGGGCCAGCCGGTAGCGCTCACCGTCCCGGTCGAGGATCCCGAAGGCCAGCCCCCGCATCAGCGAGCCCTGCTGCTCGCACCAGCGCCCCTCGGTGATGGTCCTCGTGAGCTCGCCGAGCCTCTCGCTGACCCCGGGATGCCCCGGTCCGCGCCCCTCCATCAGCCGGCGCACACGCCGCTCGCTGATGCCCATGCGGGCCGCCGCCTCGGCGCGGGTGAGACCGTGCAGGTAGCAGAGCACCGCCGCCTCCCGCTCCTGGCCGCCGAGCCGGCCGCGAAGGCCCTCGAACAGCTCGCGCAGGCGGTCACGATCATCGAGCTCCGCGGCGAGATCCGACTCCCCCGGGGACTCCTCGTGGGTTCCCACCCCCCGGGCCCGTTCAGCTCGCCGGCACGCCCGCTGCTCGTCGATCGCGCGCCGGTACGTGGCGAGGATCAGCCACCCCGTGGGGTTTGAGATCTCCTGTCCGTCGAGCACCGCGCCATACAGCCCCTGCCACGCCGACGCGTAACAGGCTTGGAGATCCGCCTCGTGGAGGTCTCCGCCGGCGGCCCGCAGGCGCCGTGCGACGATCCCCACCACACGGGCCTGCAGCTGGCGAAATTCGGCTTGGAGAAGCCGTTCTGCGCGATAGCGGCGAATCGCCAGGGGGCTCATCGCGCGAGTCTAAGCCCGCCGCCCGGAGCGTCGAAAGGGCCACTGGCGATCTCGGCGTGCAAGCGACGAAAACGCCCGCTCTTTGCGGATGGCGCCGGGTCCGGCTCTTGCCGGCCCCCGCCCGCCTCCGCTTCTCGGCGTCGTCGCGTCCCGGCTCAGGTCGTTTGAGAGGAAAAGCACAAACCGCGGCGAACCCCGCCACGAACCGCCCGCGCAGTCGACGTGGGCCAAAGCCACGTCCCAGCAAGGAGAGCAACCCCCCATGCCAGATCGCCTGACCCGCTATGCGCCCCTGACCGGGATCGCAGGCGTCGTGTTCTTCGTCGTCGCCTTCGCCACCGGAAGCGAACCGGCCGAATCGAGCTCCTCGCCGGCGAAGGTCGTGCACTTCTATGCCGTGCACCGCTCAGAAGTCGAGACGTCGAGCGTCCTGATCGCGATCGCCGTGCTCCTGCTGGTGCTGTTCGCGACCAGCCTGCGCGCCTACCTGCGCCGCACCGCCGGTGCGGAGGGGCTTGCCGCGCTGGTGCTGGCGGGAGCGATCATCTTCGCCACCGCCGGCCTGCTCGCCGTGGCAGTCGAATACAGCCTCGCCCACAACCTCCTGAAGCTCACGCCCTCGACCGTGCAGGCCGGGAACCTCATCGCCCAGGAAGCGTTCGTGCCGATCCTCGGCGGGGTCTTCCTGATGGCGCTGGCGAGCTTCCTCGCGATCCTCCGCGGAGCCGCGCTGCCCAGGTGGCTCGCGTGGCTGGCGCTCGTGATCGCGGTGGTATCGGCGATCACCCCGATCGGCTTCGCCGGCTTCCTCCTCTTCATGGTGTGGATCGTGATCGCGAGCGTGCTCATGTACATACGGGCCGAGGCCCCTCCGGTCGAGGGTCCTCCTCCCACCTCCGGGCCCGCGCCGGCGCAAGCGGGCTGAGCGCGCCGGCCCCTGCGGGGCTGCCCGCGCCGGCCCCTGCGACTGAGCGGGGGCTTTACCGGGAATCTCTGCGCGCGGTCATCCGGCCGCGCGCCGCGCGCAAGCGCGGAGACCTGGTACGCGGCTCGTTCACCGGGCGCAGGCGAAAACGCATCTCGAGCTCGATTCCGGCACCGGAACGGCTCCTGATCGTGAGCGACTCGCAGCTCTCGTCGATCATCGAGAGGCCGAGCCCGAGGCCGGGGCTCGCCATGGCGCGTCCGATCCCGCAGCCCTCATCGCCGACTAGGATCGCCAGCTCGTCCCCGTCGGCGACGCCGCTGAGGTGGATCTGGCCCGCTGCGCCATCCTCGGGTCCGCCATCGCCGGCGGAGGCCCGTTGCCCTCCGGGGGCGCCGTCCCCTCCGGGGGCGCCGTCCCCACCGG
>DATJBO010000033.1:0-3136 GCA_035515315.1 Solirubrobacteraceae bacterium | reverse complement strand
ATTCGGCGGCGACCTCGCGCATCACGTGGATCGCCTCGGACTCGAGCGAGCGCAGGTGGGTCAGCTGGGGGCGGGCGGAGTAGTTCATTCGTGCAGGCCGCACTCGGTCTTCTCGGTCCCCGCCCAGCGGCCCTCGCGCCCATTGCCGGGACGCGTGCAGGGCGCGCACCCGATCGAGGCGTAGCCACGGTCGTGCAGCGGGTTGTAAGGCAGGTCGCGCTCGTAGATCCGCCCCCAGAGGTCCTTCTCGGTCCAGTGCGCCAGCGGGTTGTACTTCCACAGCCCCCGGCGCTCGTCGCGTTCGATCAGCTGCACCTCGGCGCGCGTGGGGCCCTGCTCGCGGCGGATGCCGGTGATCCAGCCCTCGGCGCCCTCGAGCGCCTGCTCCAGCGCCGTCACCTTCGCCGCCCCGCAGCAGTGCTCGGGGCCGCTCCACGGCCGCTCCGGGTTGCTGGCGTCCTTGACCTCGACCTTCACGCCGAAGCGGTCCTCGAACACCTTCCACGTCTGGAGCGTCTCCTCGAACAGCACGCCGGTGTCGATCGTGACGATGCGGACGGCCTCCGCCGTGCCCTGGTCGAGCCGCAGAAGCTCGTCGATCAGGACCGACTCCTCCTTCTGGAAGGAGCACAGCAGCACCGCGTTCTCGCCGTGGCGGGCGGCCTCCCGCAGCGTGTGGGTGAGGCCGAGCGCGATGTCGCTGGGGGCCCGTTGGATGTGGCTGTCGATTGGGTTCATCGCCCTGTGAATCGCCTGATCTGGTGTTTGCCTTTAGCTACTTGAACGCTTTGTGTCCTAGACGGCGCACTCGCCCTCGCCGCGGATCACTTCGAAGGGGACGCTCCGGTTCCAGTCGATGAACTGGTTCATCGTCTCCAGCCCGAACTCGACCGGCATCGACAGGTCCTTCACGAGCCCCTCGAACTCCCCCGTTCCCACGCGCTCGGCGAAGGAGCGGAAGCTCTCGCCCTCGGTACGGCTGGACTCATAGTGACGGATCCAGCGCTCGATCGCGTCGGGTACCCGCTTGGCGGGCAGGCGCACCTTCAGCCGCTGGCCGAAGCCCACGTCGGCGTCCTCGTAGCTGCCGCCGATGTGGGGGATGTAGGCCGGGATCGTGTGCTCGCCCACTTTGATCGAGGCCCCGTACAGGCCGATGTCGGCGATGTGGTGCTGGGAGCAGCCGTTCGGGCAGCCGCTCATCTTGATGTGGATCCGGCGGCTGAGGGGGTCGGTCACGCCCATCGCTTCGATCCGCTCCTGGACCGCCTCGTTGAGGCCCATCGAGCTCGTGATCCCGAGCTTGCAGGAGTCCGTTCCGGGGCACGACACCACGTCGGTGACCTCGCGCGGCCCGGCGCCCGCCAGGCCGAGCTCCGACAGCGCCTGCCAGACGTCGTAGACGCTCTCCTCGCGGACCCACCGCAGCAGCAGGTTCTGCTGCACGGTCGTGCGCGCATAGCCGCCGGTGTAGGTGCGGGTGATGTCGGCCAGTCCCCGGAACTGCTCGGGGGTGAGGTCGCCGCGGGTGATCTTGGCCTCGACGGTCACGTAGCCGTCCTGGCGCTGCTCGGTGACGTTGCGGGCGCGGAACTCGTCGAACTCGGACAGGTCGCCGTTGGGAGAGCCGTGAGAGGCCTGGGCCGCCGGGGCCGACTCCTGTTCGTCGATCACGAACAGCTGCGGCTCGAAGTTGCGTTCGGCGACCCAGTCGCCCTTCAGCTCCTCCTCGACCTGGTTGCGCAGCTCGTCGATGCCGTACTTGTCCACGAACACCTTGATGCGGGCGCGGGCGCGGTTGGCCCGCAGCCACTCCTGGCGGTCGAAGACACGGAACACGGCCTCGGCGATGCGCAGGTATTCGCCGTTGTCGAGCTCTACGAAGTCGTACAGGGTGTGGGTCAGGCGGGGCATGATCGAGGTGCCACCGCCGACCAGCATCTCCGCGCCCCGCACCTCGCCACGGCCGTCGATCTCCCGGACCCGGGCGCGGAAGGCGATGTCGTGGATGGCGCAGATCGCACGATCGGCCGGGGAGCCGTCGAAGGCGGTCTTGACCTTGCGCGGCATCGCCTGGGTGGTGGGGTGGCGCACGAAGTAGCGGATGTAGGCGCCCGCGTAGGCGGTCATGTCGAACAGCTCGTCCTCGGCCACCCCCGCCCACGGGTCCCCGGTCACGTTGCGGATCGTGTTGCCGCAGCCCTCGCGGCTGGAGAGCCCGGCATCGCCCAGCTCGCGGATCGCCTGCTCGGCTTCCACCAGCGGGATGTGGTGCATCTGGATGTTCTGGCGGGTTGTGACGTGGCCCTTGTTCAGCGGCGCGTACTTCTCGACCACGTCGGCGAACGCTTCCAGCTGCGCGGGCGTGACCCCGCCGAACGGCAGCTTCACGCGGATCATCTGCACGTCCGGCTGGCGCTGCCCGTAGACCCCCTGCTTGAGGCGGAACTTGATGAAGTCGTCTTCCTCGATCTGACCGTCGAGGAACTTGGTGGCCTCCGTCTTGAAGTCGTCGAACTCCCGCGTGAGGATCGGGATCACGTGCCCGGGCACGTTCTCGATGACCTCCGGGTCCTCCAGGGTGCCCCGTGGGGCTGAGATTGCAGATGGCTCCATTCGGGATCCTCCAGGCCCTGGCGCGGGGGACGCACGAGGACCTCTCGTAGCCAGCCAAAGGTATTGGGCCAAAGCCTAGCGACTTTTAGGTATTTATCCAGGGGTCTGCGAGATCCGTCCGCGGCTCCCGTTCGACCCCCTCCAGCAGGCCCGCCAGACGCCACCCCTCCGGCTCCAACGAACCGGGCCCCGGGGTGGGCGCCGTTTCGCGCGCGAACCGCTCGAGCGCCGCCACGATCGCGGCCGCCTCCTCGGGGCCCGCCGAGGGATCCACCAGCGTGAGCCGGGCTGAGCCGTCGCCGCCCTGCCGGGGTGATCCCGAGCCGCCTTGCCGGGCTGAGCCGCTGCCGCCCTGCCGGGGCGAGCCGGGGTCAGCGGGGGGCGGGGCGCTCACAGGGGGATGTTCCCGTGCTTTCGCCGGGGGCCCGGTTCGCGCTTGGTCTGCAGCGTGTGCAGGGCGGTGATCAGCTTCGGCCGGGTCTCGTGGGGCACGATCACGTCGTCGATGTAGCCCCGCTCC
>DATJBO010000032.1:0-9326 GCA_035515315.1 Solirubrobacteraceae bacterium | reverse complement strand
CCGTGCGGGAAAGGCCAGCCGCTACACCGCCAGCCGCCTGCCGGTCGAGCTCGCCGCCGTGCTGCCGATGCCCGACAGGCGCCAGGCCCGCCGCGAGGAGGCCCGTATCAAGCGCCTGGACCGGGCGTCCAAGCTCGGGCTGATCGCCGAACGCGGCACATTCGTCATGATGGGGGGCGATGGCCAGCCGACCCCCAGGACGCAGCGTCAAGATCGGTGAGGACGAGCGGACCGGCTACTCCTCGGACCGCCCCCGCCGCGACGGCGGCAGGGTCAGACCCCCGGACCTGCGGGTCAACTGCCGCGTGCTGGCGCCGGCCGACCGGCTGCGCTACTCCCCGGGCAGCCTGCTGATCGTCTGCTGCGCGTCCCCCGAGCAGCTCGAGGCCTTCCTCGAGCGGCTGATCGACGACCGCGCCAGCCTGCTGACGCGGCGCAGGGTCCTGAAGCTGCTGGCCGGGCGCGTCCCCGAGGAGGACATCGAGCAGCGCGCCGACGAGCTGCTGGGGCTGACCGTCGGCAAGCGCCTGGAGAACCGCCAGACCGTCGTCCTCGGCCTGCAGGACATGAGCGCCGAGGCGCGCGAGCCGTTTTTGGCCAAGGCCAGCGAGCTGCGGCGCCCCCGCCACCTGATCCTGCTCGAGGTGCCTCGCGAGCTCGTCGACGTGGACACCCGGGGGACGCTCAACGAGCTGCGCCGCGCGCTCGACGCGGGCGAGCTCGGGGCCGAGGGCATCCAGACGGCGTTGCGGCTAGGAGGCGGGACGGCCGAGGAGGTCAAGCGGATCATCTTCCGTCCACCCGCCCGCGAGGAGGACTAGCACCGCATCGCGCGCCGGCGGCTGGCCGTTTGTCGAACATTCGGCTGCTCACTTAAAGGGCCCGCCGGGAGGCCCCGATAGGCGAGGCGTGCACCGCCAGCACGAGTCGTCCAGCAAGCAGAAAGCTTCACTTTCCGAGACCGGCGCCGCCGTCCGGTCGCGGTTGCACGACCGCGAGTGGCTCGTCTACCTGGTCGTCGCCCTGGCGCTGGCGATCGGCTACGGGCTGGCCCACGCGATGGGCCCGGCGTGGCTGCGCAGCGGGCTCGTCTTCAACCTGATCGGCGGCTCGGCGGTCGTCGCGCTGGTGATCGGGGCACGGCGCAACACCGACAACAGCCGCATGCCTTGGTACCTGTTCGCGATCGGCGTGGCGCTGTTCGTGACGAGCGGCGTGCTGTCCTACAACTACGAGCGGCTGTTCGGCACCAAGCAGCCGTTCCCCTCGGTCGCAGATCAGTTCCACCTGGCCTTCTACCCGTTCCTGGTGGGAGGCATGGTGCTGCTGGTCCGCGAACGCCAGGACCACCGCGACCGCGCGCCGCTGATCGACTCGATGATCGTCACCACGGCGCTGGCCACCCTGCTGTGGGTGTACCTGATCGCCCCCTATGCCGAGCAGACCGGGCTCTCGCTGCTGCGGCGCAGCGCGTCGGTCGCCTACCCCGCGATGGACATCCTCGTGCTGGGCGTGGTGGCGCGCGTGGCGGCCGGCAGCCACAGGCGCGAGCCGGCCTTCCAGTTCGTGCTCGCCGGTGCGATCGTGCTGCTGATCACCGATGTGATCTACGGCTCGGTGCTGCTCGGCGGCAGCGGCTACGGCATCGGCGGCGCCCTCGATGCCGGCTGGGGAATCTTCTACGCCCTGCTCGGGGCAGCCGCGCTGCACCCGTCGATGCGCCTGCTCTCCGAGCGGGGTCCGCTGCCCGACACCCGCCTGACCCGCCAGCGCCTCGCGCTGCTCGGGAGTGCCAGCCTGACGGTGCCGCTGGTGATCGTGCTGCGCTCGGCGCTGCACCAGTCGGTCGACCTGTACGTGCTGATCGCCGCCTCCGGGATCATGTTCGCGCTGGTGCTGATGCGCCTGGCCGGCATCGTCCACCACAACGAGGCCGCCACCCAGCGCGAAGCCGCCCTGAGGGTGGCCGGCGAGACGCTGGTGTCGGCGCCCACGCGCGAGGCGATCTACCAGGCGGCGCTGGAAGCGGCCCACGCGGTCGTCGACCAGCCGATCCGCGCCTCGCTGTACGTGGCCGACCACGCGGGGGGCCCCCTCGAGCCGGTGGGCCCGGGCGAGGCGAAGATCCCCGGGCTGCCGAGGATCCTGCCGCAGATGCTCCCCGACCTCCACGACGCCCAGGACGCGTCGGTGCGCGTCGTCACCTTCGAGCTGGGCGGCTCCGAGGTGTACCTGTCGCCGATGTTCGCGCGCGGGCGCCTGCAGGGGGCTCTCGCCGTCGTCTCCGAGCACCAGCTCGACCATCCGGCACAGGTGAGCCTGGCCACGCTCGCCAGCGAGGTGGCTCTGGCGCTGCAGAGCATCGCCGTCACGGAGGAGGGCGCCCACGCCCGCTCCGAGGCGCGGCTGAGCTCGCTGATCAAGAACTCCTCGGACGTGATCTGCGTGGTCGACCACGACTCGACGATCCACTACGTCAGCCCGTCGATCGCCTCGACCTTCGGGTACGACCCCGACCATTTCGCGCAGCGCCCGATCAGCACGCTCGTCCACGACGACGAGATCCAGCGGATGCAGGCCTTCGTCGCCTCCGTGGCCGGCCAGCCCACGGGCCAGCCGGAGTCGGCGGAGTTCCTCGTGCGCCACGCCGACGGTCGCTGGCGGCACGTCGAAGTGCTGGCCACCAACCAGATCGCCGACGAGGCGATCGCCGGGATCGTGCTGAACGTGCGCGACATCAGCGAGCGCAAGGCGTTCGAGGCCGAGCTCGAGCACCAGGCCTTCCACGACGTCCTCACCGGCCTGCCCAACCGGGCGCTGTTCCGCGACCGCGTCGGTCATGCGCTCGCCGGCCAGCGCCGGCAGCACATGCGGGTGGCTGTGCTGTTCATGGACATCGACGACTTCAAGAACGTCAACGACTCCCTCGGCCACGCGGCCGGCGACATGGTCCTGCAGGAGGTGAGCCGGCGCCTGGAGGACTGCATGCGCCCGGTGGACACGGCCGCGCGCCTGGGCGGGGACGAGTTCGCGATCCTCCTCCACGAGGCCGAGAACGAGATGCAGGCGGTCGAGATCGCCCAGCGCGTGATGGACGCCCTGCAGGCGCCGATCTCGCTCGAGAACCGCGACGTGACGATCGCCACCAGCATCGGGATCGCGTTCAGCGACCCGGCGATGATCAGCGAGCGCGACGCCGAGGATCTGCTCCGCAACGCCGACACCGCGATGTACATGGCCAAGGAAAGCGGCAAGGGCCACTACCAGATGTTCGAGCCCGACATGCACGCCCGGGCGCTCGAACGGCTGGAGCTCAAGAGCGATCTCCAGCGCGCGCTCGACTGCGGCGAGTTCACGTTGCGCTACCAGCCGATCATGGACCTGCGCCGAGGCGACATCGCCGGCATGGAGGCGCTCGTGCGCTGGCAGCACCCCACCCGCGGGCTGGTCCAGCCCGGCGACTTCATCCCCCTGCTCGAGGACACCGGCCTGATCGTCCCGCTCGGCAAGTTCGTGCTGCGCGAAGCGTGCGCGTGGGCGGCCGTCATGCAGAAGGAATGCCCGCGGGACCCCCCGCTGTCGATGGCCGTGAACGTGTCCGCCACCCAGCTGCAGCGCCCCGAGTTCATCGAGGAGGTCCGCAAGGCCCTCGAGGACACCGGGATTCCTCCGGCCACGCTGACGCTCGAGCTGACCGAGAGCGTGATGATGCAGGACCTCGAGGTCAGCCTGCTGCGCCTCAACGCGCTCCGCGCGCTGGACGTGAAACTGGCGATCGACGACTTCGGGACCGGCTACTCGTCGCTGAACTACCTGCGCCAGTTCCCGATGGACATCCTCAAGATCGACCGCTCGTTCCTGATGGACCCCAACCCCGACAGCGAGGAGCTGACCGAAGCCATCGTGGCGCTCGCCCGCATCTTCAAGCTCGAGGCCGTCGCGGAGGGCGTCGAGAGCGGCGGCCAGGTCGCCCAGCTGCAGGGGATCGACTGCGACTACGGCCAGGGCTTCCACTTCGCCAGACCGCTTTCCCGCCAGCAGATCCTGGCGATGGCCACGGCCGCGAAGAAGCCGGCCCAGGTGATCCAACTGCCGCACTCGCGGGTCGCCTAGGCGCGAGGGCCCGCGCCCTGCTCCACGATTGCCTGGTGCAGCGCGCGAGCGGCTGGGCTCACCCGGCGAGCGCCGGCTGTTCCTCACCCTCGGGCTGCTCCTCGGGCGGGTCCGAGTCGTCCAGCTCCCCCAGCAGGGTGGGATCCTTGGGGCTGCCCGCGATGACCTCGTCGGGCGAGCTATCGGCCGGGAGGCGCCCCTGGCGCGACCCGAAGTAGATCGCCTGGGGGTGGTGCGCCACCAGCGCCAGCGTCGACTGCTCGGGGTCGGGGGCGTAGCCGTCGGTGATGCTCATGCCGATCCGCGACAGCCCGAGCAGACGGTCCACCTTCAGGTGCTCGCTCTGGTCGGGGATCGCCGGATAGCCCCACGAGTAGCGCCGGCCCTGGGTGGGGGCGATGCCGAGCATGCGGCGCACGTCGCTGTGCAGCCACTCGGCCAGCGCCTCGGCCGTCTGCACGCCCAGCCCGTGGACGAACAGCTGCTCGGCGTATTCGCCGTCGGCCTCCAGGCGGGACAGCAGCTCGGTGACCTCGCCGCCCACGGTCACGGCCTGCAACGCCACCACGTCGAGCTCCGGCGGGGGCGCCCCGTCCAGCGCCGGGCGGAAGAAGTCGGCCAGGCAGATCCGCTCGCCCACGCTCTGGCGGGGACACACCAGCCGGGTCAGCTCGCTGGCGCGGTCCTCGGGGTCGAGCACGACGATGTCGTTGCCGAGCGCGTAGCAGGGGAAGTAGCCGAGCAGCGCCCGCGGGTGCAGGTAGCTCTGCTCCCGCCACATCCGCTCCAGGCGGGGACGGAAGTCCTCGCGCAGCAGCGTCCGCCACTCCTCCCCCTTCTTGCCCTTTCCGCCCCAGTGCAGCTTGAACAGCACGTGCGTGTCGAGGTGGGGGTAGACGACGTCCAGGTCGACGGGGATCTCCTGCACGCCCCAGAACGGCGGGGTCGGGACGGGCGCGTCGGTGCGGGCCGCCGAGCGCACCGAGTCGTCGGTCGTGGGCGGACCGGTGTCCAACTCGACCGGCCTTTCGCGGAACTCGCGGGCGGCGGTGTGCAGCTTCTCCACCAGCGCCCCGCGCGCCTGCTCGTCGATCAGCTGGTCCATCACGGCGAGCCCCTCGAAGGCGTCCTTGCAGTAGAACACACCGGGTTCGTAGGCCTCCTGCGAGTCGGGCCCGCCCGGGAACAGGGCGCGGTAGCCGAACGCGCGGTTGATCGCGGCCCCGCCGATCAGCACGGGGTAGGACAGACCCCTCGTCTGGAGCTCCTCGATGCACGCCGGCATCTGCTTGGAGGTGGACACGAGCAGCGCCGAGAGCCCGATCGCGGTCGCGCGGTGCTCCTGGGCCGCGTCGAGGATGGTCTGGATCGGGACCTGCTTGCCGAGGTCCACGACCGTGTAGCCGTTGTTGGTGAGGATCGTGTTGACCAGCGACTTGCCGATGTCGTGCACGTCGCCGAACACGGTCGCGAGCACGACCGTGCCCTTCGTGTGCCCCTCGAGCTTGTCGAGGTACTGCTCGAGCTGGGCCACCGCGCGCTTCATCACTTCCGCCGACTGCAACACGAATGGCAGGATCAGCTCGCCGGCGCCGAATTTGTCGCCCACCTCTTTCATCGCGGGCAGCAGCACGTCGTTGAGGGTGGGGACGGCTCCGATCTTCTCCACGCTGCGGTCGATCCACTGCTCGACGCCGTCCTTGCGCCGGCGCAGGATGTGGAAGTGAAGCGCCTCCTCGGGCTCCATCCCGGCGGTGGGGTCGGAGGGGCCGGACTGCGCCTGCTCCTCGCCGCGCGACTCGAAGTACGCAATGAAGCGCTCCAGCGCGTCCTCGCGGGCGTCGAACACGAGGTCGTCGGCCAGCGCCCGCTCCTCGGGTGAGATCTCCCCGTAGGGGGTGATGTGGTTGGGGTTGACCATTGCGAGGTCGAGCCCGGCCTCCACGCAGTGGTGCAGGAACACGGAGTTAAGCACCGCCCTGGCCGCCGGGGAGACGCCGAAGGAGACGTTCGACACGCCGAGCGAGGTCTTCACGTCGGGGATCTGCTGCTTGACCAGCCGGATCCCCTCGATCGTCTCCTTCGCCGAGGGGCGCCACTGCTCCTCGCCGGTCACGAGCGTGAAGGTCAGGCAGTCGAAGATCAGCAGCCCGGGGTCCAGCCCGTGCTCCTCGCAGCAGAGACCGTGCAGGCGCTCGGCGATCTCGAGCTTGCGCTCGGCCGTCTGTGCCATCCCCGTCTCGTCGATCGTCAGCGCAATCAGGGCCGCCCCGTGTTCGAGTGCGAGCGGCACCACCCGATCGAGCTTGGCGCGACCGGCCTCGAGGTTGATCGAGTTGACCACCGCCCTGCCTGGGATCTGCTCGAGCGCCCGCTCGATCACCTCGGGCTCGGTCGAGTCGACCTGGATCGGGGCCGGCTGGGTGAGCGAGATGCGCTTGGCCAGCAGGCGCATCTGTTCGTCCTCGTCGGTGCGCTCGGTGAGCGCCACGCACAGGTCCAGCACGTGGGCCCCGCCCTGCACCTGGTCCTCGGCGATCTGCACGAGCCCGTCGTAGTCGTCGGCCAGCAGCAGCTCCTTGGCCTTGCGCGAGCCCTGGGAGTTGACCCGCTCGCCCACCAGCGTGGGGCGCGGCTCCTGCACCAGCGGCGTGGCGGCGATCATCGAACTGAGATGAGGCGGGCGGGCCGCCGGGCGCGCGACGGCCTCCCGGCCCCCGACCCTGGCGGCGATCGCGGCGATGTGCTCCGGCGTGGTGCCGCAGCAGCCCCCCACGATCCCCACCCCGTAGCGCTCCACGAACTCCTGCAGCGCCTCCGCCAACGGCTCGGGCTGCTCGGGGAAGATCGTCTCGCCGCGCGGCCCCTGCAGGGGCAGGCCCGCGTTGGGGATGCACGCCACCGGCACCGGGCAGGTCTCGCCGAGGAAGCGAATCGCGTCGCGCATGTCCTGCGGGCCGGTCGAGCAGTTCAGCCCGATCACCTGCACATCCAGCGCCTCCAGCGTGCACAGCACAGCCGAGATGTCGGTGCCGAGCAGCATCTTGCCGCCGTTGGGGAGCAGCGACACGGACGTGTGGATCGGCAGCACCCTGGAGGTCCGCTTGAACGCCTCACGCGCCCCGAACACCGCCGCCTTGACCTCGAGGATGTCCTGGGCGGTCTCGATGATCAGCAGGTCGGCCCCGCCCTCGATCAGCCCTTCGGCCTGCTCGGTGAACACGTCCACCAGCTCGCGGAAGCGGATCTGGCCGAGCGAGGGGTCTTCGGAGGCCGGCAGGTAGCCCGTCGGGCCGATCGACCCGGCCACGAAGCGGTGCTCGCCCGCCGCCCGACGTGCGATCTGTGCCGCCCGCGTGTTGATCTCCCGGGTCTGATCGCCGAGCCCCCACTCCTCGAGCTTCAGGCGCGAGCCCTGGAAGGTGTCGGTCTCGACCACCTCGGCGCCCGCCTCGAGCATCGAGCTGTGGACGCCCTCGATCACGTCGGGGCGGTTCAGCACGAGCGCCTCGTGGCACTTGCCGGCCAGGCCGCCGTAGTCCTCGGCGTCCAGATCGAACTGCTCGAGCGTGGCCCCCATGCCGCCGTCGTAGACGACCACCCGCCGGCGGATCGCATCCAGGAAATCCCGCATCTACAGAGCCTAACAACGGCCTGCCGGACCGCTACGCCGGGGAGGTCGGGTGCGCCGGCGGTGTCCGTCGGGCGGTGAGGGGCCGGCTGCCCGTCTCGGGCAGGCCCCCGGCCCACCCCGGACGACCCGTTGTGGCCGCCCCGGTGCAACGGCGTCGGTCAAGCGTCCAAGCATGTTTTGGAGGCGCGAGTGGGTGTGCACACTGGCGCCCGATCAGCCGCCCGAGCGCTCCCGCACATGCAGGAGCAGGGGGAAGCGCATGGCGGAACACCAATTACGCCCGAGCAGGGGGACACCACATGACGCCCGAGCTAGTGACGCAGGTGCTCGAAGACACCCACGCCGCCCCGCCCACGCCCACCTCCGCCACCTCGGCGCCGGCGGAGGTGGGCGTGGGGCAGGCGGTCGTCGCCGTGGTCGGCCTCGGCTACGTGGGCTTGCCCACGGCGATCGCCCTGCGCGCCGCCGGAGCCCGGATCATCGGGATCGACATCTCGACCGAGCGCCTGGAGGAGATCCGCGCGGGCGAGGCCGAGCTGCTGGCGTCCGAACAGGAGCAGCTCGGCGAGTACCTGCAGGACGGGGGCTTCTCGCTCACCGACCGCGCCGAGGCCCTGGAGGCGGCCGACCTCGTGCTCGTGTGCGTGCCCACGCCCGTCGACGAGCAGCGCCGGCCGCTGCCGCTGGCGCTCGAGCGGGCCTGTGCGGCGGTCGTGTGCCACGCCCGCGCGGGGCAGACGATCGTGCTCACCTCCACCAGCTACGTGGGCGCCACCCGCGAGCTGCTGGTCGAGCCGCTCCGGGAGCGCGGGCTACGGGCGGGGGAAGACGTGTTCGTGGCCTTCGCCCCGGAGCGCATCGACCCGGGTGTGGGTGAGCACGCGCAGCTGAGCACGCCCCGGGTCATCGGGGGCGTCAGCGAGAGTTGCCGCAGGCAGGCCTCCACGCTGCTCAGCCACACCTGCTCGGAGCTGCACCCCGTCTCCTCGCCCGAGGGTGCCGAGATGGTGAAGCTCTACGAGAACACCTTCCGCGCGCTCAACATCGCGCTGTCGTTCGAGATCGCCGAGGCCTGTCGCGCCCACGGGCTGGACCCGCTGGAGGTCACCGAGGCCGCCGCCTCCAAGCCGTTCGGGTTCATGGCCCACTACCCCTCGGCGGGGGTCGGCGGCCACTGCATCGGTGTTGACCCCCACTACCTGACCTACCCCTTGAGAGAGCGTGGACGCCCGGCGGGACTGGTTGAGGAGGCCATGCGCAAGCTCGCCGGGCGTCCCGGACAGATCGTCCAGCGCGCTCGGGAGATGCTCGGCGACGAGGGCCGCGAGCTGGAGGGCTCGCGCGTCCTCGTCGTGGGCGTCTCGTACAAGCCGGGCGTCGCCGACTGCCGCGAGGCGCCCGCGATCGAGATCATCTCCCTGCTCCGCCGCGAGGGTGCGATCGTCGAATACCACGACCCGCTGCTCGAGTCCGTGACGATCGACGGGTGCGCCGAGCGGGGCGTCGACCCCGACCCCCGCCGCGACCGCTCCGGGTTCGGCCCCGAAGACTACGACCTGGCGATCGTGGCGACGGTCCA
>DATJBO010000031.1:0-8541 GCA_035515315.1 Solirubrobacteraceae bacterium | reverse complement strand
GAGCCCTCCTCGGGGAAAAAGACGTAGCTTTCCGCGCATGTCGGAGCTGACCATCGAGGCGACAGGCCAGGCGCAGCGAGCGCTGGAGCGGGGCACCGAGCACCTCCTGTCGCTCCAGCACGAGGGCGGCTGGTGGCGCGGGGAGCTGCAGACGAACGTCACGATGGACGCCGAGGACATGCTCCTGCGGGAGTTCCTCGGGATCCGCCGCGCGCCGGAGACCGAGCGCTCGGCGGCCTGGATCCGCTCGCAGCAGCGCGAGGACGGGACCTGGGCGAACTTCCACGCCGGGCCGGGCGAGCTGTCCACGACTATCGAGGCCTACTGGGCGCTGCGCCTCGCCGGCGACCGGCCCGAAGAGCGGCACATGCGGGCGGCCGCCGCGTTCGTGCGCGGCGAGGGAGGGCTCGAGCGGGCCCGCGTGTTCACGCACCTGTGGCTGGCGCTGTTCGGGCTGTGGTCGTGGGACCGCGTGCCGGCGCTCCCGCCCGAGCTCATCCTGCTGCCCCCGTGGGTGCCCCTCAACGTGTACGACTTCGCCTGCTGGGCGCGCCAGACGATCGTCGCGCTGAGCCTCGTGAAAACCCACCGGCCGGTGCGCCCCCTGGGCTTCGACCTGGACGAGCTGGCCGGCGCCGGGGCGCCCGTGGAGGACCCGCCCGCCCCGGTCGCCCCGGTCGGCCGGGCGCGGCTGTGGGGCTATGTCGACGGCGCGATCCGCGCGTACGAGCGCCGGCCGCTGGGCCCGCTGCGCCGGCTCGCGATGGAGCGCGCCGAACACTGGATCGTGCGCCGCCAGGAGGCCGACGGCTCGTGGGGCGGGATCCAGCCGCCCTGGGTGTATTCGCTGATCGCGCTGCACCTGGGCGGCTATCCGCTCGAGCACCCGGTGATGAGGCGCGGCCTGGAGGGGATCGAACGGTTCATGGTCGACGACCACGACGACCGCCACGGCGTCGGCGCCCCGGCTGGCGCGTCCCGCCGTCTGGAAGCCTGCCAGTCGCCCGTGTGGGACACGGCGCTGGCGATGCTCGCGCTCAGCGACGCCGGGCTGGCAGGCGAGCACCCGGCGATGGTGAAGGGCGCCGAATGGCTCTTGGACGAGGAGGTCACCGAGCGCGGCGACTGGGCGGTCGCGCGTCCGCAGCTGCATCCCGGGGGCTGGGCCTTCGAGTTCGCCAACGACAACTACCCCGACGTCGACGACACCGCCGAGGTGGTGCTCGCCCTGCAGCGCGTTGGCGCCGCCGCCCACGCCCACCACGTGGCCAGCGTCGCGCGCAACGGAAGTGCCGCCGCTGGCCAGCTCGCCGCGCGCATCGACGGGGCCGTCGAGCGAGCCCTCGCGTGGGCCGAGGGGATGCAGAGCAAGGGCGGCGGCTGGGGCGCCTTCGACGCCGACAACACGCTCACGCTCGCGCGCGAGATTCCCTTCCTCGACTTCGGCGAGGTGATCGACGAGCCCAGCGCGGACGTCACCGCCCACGCGATCGAGATGTTCGCGGCGCTCGGGCGCGGGCAGCAGCCCGCCACCCACCGCGGCGTGCGCTGGCTGATCGACCACCAAGAGCCCGACGGCTCGTGGTTCGGGCGCTGGGGCGTCAACCACGTGTACGGGACCGGAGCCGCGCTGCCGGGTCTCATCGCGGCCGGCGTGAGCCCCTCGGCGCCCTGCATCCGCCGCGCCGTCAGGTGGCTCGAGCGCCACCAGAACGAAGACGGCGGCTGGGGCGAGGACCCGCGCTCCTATGACGATCCGCGCTGGATCGGGCGCGGCCCCAGCACCGCCTCCCAGACCGCCTGGGCGCTGCTCGCGCTGCATGCCGCCGGCGAGCGCTCGCAGGCGTTGGCGCGGGGGTTGGACTGGCTCGTGGCGACCCAGCGCCCCGACGGGAGCTGGCAGGAGCCGCAGTACACGGGCACGGGCTTCCCCTCCGACTACTACATCAACTACCACCTGTACCGGTTGACGTTCCCGCTGATGGCGCTCGGCCGGTGTCTGGGGATCGGGAGCGGCGAGCGCGCGAGGACCGATCTGGCGGCTCTGCGGCAAGAGGGGTGAAGACGACAGCTGACGCGCCGGCCCGCGGCGCCCCCGCCGGGGTGCCCGCGGCGGCGGACGTGCTGGCGCGCTCGAGCGGGGAGAACTTCCCGGTCGCGAGTTGGGTGCTCGGCAGGCGCACACGAGCGGACCTGCTGGCCATCTACGGCTTCGCGCGGCTCGTGGACGAGCTCGGCGACGGCTTCGAGGGCGACCGGCTGGAGGCGCTCGAGTGGGTGGAGGTGGAGCTCGACCGTGCTTTCCGCGGCGAGGCCCGTCACCCGATCCTCGTGTCGCTGCAGCCGGTGCTGCGGGGCCATTCGCTCCGGCGCGAGCCGTTCGTCAGGCTGATCGAGGCCAACCGCGTGGACCAGCGGGTCTCGCGGTATCAGAGCTGGGATCAGCTGCGGGGCTACTGCCGGCTGTCGGCCGATCCGGTTGGCGAGCTGGTGCTCGGGGTCTTCGATGCCGCCGACCCCCGGCGGGTGCAGCTGTCGGACTCGATCTGCACCGGCCTTCAGCTCGTGGAGCACCTCCAGGACGTGGTCGAGGATCGTGACCGCGGGCGGGTCTACCTCCCGCTCGAGGACCTCGCCCGCTTCGGCGCCGGCGAGCAGGACCTCGCCGCTCCCAGCGCCGGCCCCGAGCTGCGACGGGCGGTCGCCTACGAGGTCGCGCGTGCGCGCGCGCTGCTGTGGGGAGGGCGGGCGCTCGCGGGGGAGCTCCCGCGGCGGCCGGGGTTCGCCGTCGCCGGCTTCCTCGCCGGGGGGCTCGCGGCGCTGAGGGCGATCGAGCGCGCGGGCTACGACGTGCTGGCGGGCCCGCCGCGGGCCGGGCGCGGACTGTTCCTGGGCACGCTCGCGCGAACCCTGGCCGGACGACCCGGCGCCGCGACGAGATGAGCGAGCTGTCCGACAGCTACGAGCGCTGCGAGGCGATCACCCGCGCCGAGGCGGCGAACTTCTACTACGGCATCCGCCTGCTGCCCCGCGAGCGGCGCCGGGCCCTGTGTGCCGCGTACGCGTTCGCCCGCCGGATCGACGACATCGGCGACGGCGACCTCCCCAGCGAGGAGAAGCTCGTCCGTCTGGCACGGGCCGAGCAGCAGCTGCGCGAGTTGGGCGACCGCGGCCCCGGCGGCGACCCGGTGATGGTCGCCCTGGAAGACGCCGGCGCCCGTTTCCGGATCCCGGTCTCGGCGCTGCAGGAGCTGATCGAGGGCGTGCGGATGGACGTGCTCGAGACGCGTTATGAGACGTTCGAGGAGCTGGTCGGCTACTGCCGCCGGGTGGCCGGCGCGATCGGTCGCGTGTGCCTGTCGATCTTCGACTCGCGGGCACCCGCCCGCGACGGCGCGGCGGCGGCCGCGCTGGCGGACGACCTCGGCGTCGCGCTGCAGCTCACCAACATCCTGCGGGACGTGCGCGAGGACGCGGAGAATGGGAGGGTGTACCTGCCCGGCGAGGACCTGAGGCGCTTCGGGCTGTCCGACGGGACGCCGCTCGCCCAGCTGCCGGAGCGCCTGGTCGGGATCGCCCCCGCGCCAGCCGCGGGGCCGGGCGGCGGCGACCCCGCCCAGCTCGAGGAGCTCTGCGCGCTGGTGCGCTTCGAGGCCGACCGCGCGCAGCGATGGTTCGAGCGCGGCATGCAGCTCGTGCCGCTGCTGGACCGACGCAGCGGCGCCTGCGTGCGGGCGATGGCCGGGATCTACCACCGCGTGCTGGAGCGCATCGAGCGCGACCCCGAACGGGTGCTGCGCGAGCGCGTCTCGCTGTCGGGACGCGAGAAGGCGTGGGTGGCCGCCCGTGCCCTTGCCGGAGCGTCCTCGTGAGCGCCACGCGCGGGACCCTTGCCGGAGCGTCCTCGTGAGCGCCACGCGCGTGGTCGTGGTCGGGGGCGGCCTCGCGGGTATCGCCGCCGCACTCGACCTCGCCGACGCGGGCGCCGAGGTGACGCTGGTGGAGGTCCGCCCGCGGCTCGGCGGGGCGGCCTACTCGGTCTCCCGCGAAGGGCTCGAGATGGACAACGGCCAGCACGTGTTCCTGCGCTGCTGCGACTCCTACCGGGCGCTGCTGGAGCGTCTCGGCAGCAGCGCCCTGGTGAGCGTGCAGCCGCGCCTGCGGATCCCCGTGCTGCGTCCGGGGCACGAGCCCTGCGTGCTGCGCCGCGGCGATCTGCGCCCGCCGCTGCACCTCGCGGGGGCGCTCGCCCGCTACCGCCACCTGACGCTGCGTGAGCGCCTGGTTGCCGCGCGCGCGGCGCTCGCTCTGATGCGCCTGTCGCCCGACCGTGCACACGCGCTCGAGGGCCTCACGCTGGGGCAGTGGCTGGCGCGCCACGGGCAGGGTCAGAAGGCGATCGCATCGCTGTGGGACCTGATCGCGCTGCCCACGCTCAACCTGCCGGCCCGCGAGGCGTCGCTCGAGCTCGGCGCCTTCGTGTTCCAGACCGGGCTGCTGCAGAGCGCGGGGGCGGGCGACATCGGATTTCACGAGCACACGCTGGCCGACACGCTCGGGCGTCCCGCCGAGCGGACCCTGGCGGACGCCGGCGTGCGGGTGCTGCTCGGTTGGCGGGCGCGCGGGCTCGCGCGCGGCGCGGGCGGCTTCGAGGTGCTGGGCGGCGGCGGCGAGGGTGAGGAGGGGGACGGGCTGAGCGCCGAGGCGGTGGTCGTGGCGCTGCCCCACGAGCGTGCGGCGGGGCTGCTGGAGCCGCTGCTCGGAGCCCGCGTGCGCGCGTGGCGGGGACTCGGCAGCTCGCCGATCGTCAACCTGCACGTCGTGTATGACCGCAGGGTGCTCGACGAGCCGTTCGCGGCGGGGGTGCGCACGCCCCTCCAGTACGTGTTCGATCGCAGCCGGGCCGGGGGCGCCCCGGCCGGCCACCAGTACCTCGCGGTGTCCCTGTCGGGCGCCGCGCGGGAGATGAAGATGAGCGTCGATGAGCTGCGCGAGCTCTACGTGCCGGCGCTGCGGGCCCTGCTGCCGCGGGCCCGCGAGGCCTGTCTCGAGCTGCTCCTCGTGACCCGCGAGCATGCTGCCACGTTCCGGGCCGCGCCCGGCAGCAACTCGCTGCGACCCCGGCCGGGCCTGGCGACGCCCGGCCTTGCGCTGGCCGGCGCGTGGACCGCGACCCGCTGGCCGGCCACGCTCGAGAGCGCGGTCATGAGCGGCCACGCGGCGGCGCGCGCGCTGATCGCCGAGCTGGAGGGGCGCCCGGCCGAACCGGCGGCGGCGCTGGCCGGGGGATGAGCGGGGGCCCAGTGCCGGGCGTGCGCGAGGCGGTGCTGGCTGCGCCGCTGCGGCTCGAGGCGCTGCTCGTGGCGAGCGGCGCACGGGGCCGGGTGGTGCGCCGCACGGGCATGGGCCCGGAGCGCGCCAGGGCCTCCGTCCGCGAGCTCTCCCGCCACGCCGCAGGGGCGCTGCTGGTCGTCGGCTTCTGCGGCGGCCTCGACGCGTCCGCGGTGCCCGGCGAAGTGATCGTCGCCGAGGAGGTCTACGCGGCCGCGGACGAAGGACACGCGGACAGCCCGGTGAGCTGCGTGCTCCGCGACGAGCTGGTGATGCGCCTCACGGGGCGGGGCCTGAAGGTCCGCAGCGGCAACATCGTGTGCGTCTCGCGGCTGGCGCTGGGGGACCGCCGGGCCGAGCTGCACGCCGGCGGCGCGATCGCCGTCGACATGGAGTCGGTGTGGCTGGCCGGCGCCGCCGGTGAGCGCCCCTTCGGGGTGGTCCGGGTCGTGCTCGACAGCCCCTCGCACGAGCTGATGCGCCCAGGCGCCGTGTTCGGGGCGCTGCGCGCCGCCCGGGCGCTTCGCCGCGTATCGGCCGCCCTTAATGACATGGTTCACGGCGACTAAGGTTGCCCCGCCGATGTCAGTGAGGTTCAAACAAAGCGCGCGCATGGGCCTCTACCTGGCCCGCCAGCGGCTCGCGAAACGCGAGCGCTTCCCGCTGATCGTCGAGCTGGAGCCCCTGTTCCAGTGCAACCTAGCGTGCTCGGGCTGCGGCAAGATCCAGCACCCCGAGCACGTCCTGCGCCGGCGGATGCCCGTCGAGCAGGCGGTCGCGGCGATCGAGGAAAGCGGTGCGCCGATGGTCTCGATCGCCGGCGGCGAGCCGCTCATCCATCCGGAGATCCACGAGATCGCCGGCGAGCTGGTGAGGCGCCGCAAGTTCGTCTACCTGTGCACCAACGCCCTGCTGCTCGAGCGCAAGCTCGACAAATTCGCCCCCAGCCCCTACTTCGCCTGGGCCATCCACATGGACGGCCTGCGCGAGCGCCACGACGCCTCGGTCGAGCGGGAGGGCGTCTTCGACAAGGCCGTCTCCGCGATCAGGGTCGCCAAGCAGGCCGGCTTCCGGGTGACCACCAACACGACCTTCTTCACGCACGACTCGCCCAAGACGGTGCGCGAGGTGCTCGACTTCCTCAACGACGATCTCGGCGTCGACGAGATGATGATCTCGCCCGCCTACGCCTACGAGAAAGCACCCGACCAGGAGCACTTCCTCGGGGTCGAACAGACCCGCAGGCTGTTCAGCGAGGCGTTCGCCGACGGGCGGCGGCGGCGCTGGAGGCTGAACCACAGCCCCCTGTTCCTCGACTTCCTCGAAGGCAAGGCGGAATTCGGGTGCACCGCCTGGGGCATCCCCAGCTACTCGCTGTTCGGATGGCAGCGCCCCTGCTACCTGATGGCCGACGGCTACACCGAGACCTACCGCGAGCTGATCGACACCACCGACTGGGAGGCCTACGGGCGCGGGCGCGACCCGCGCTGCGACAACTGCATGGCGCACTGCGGCTATGAGCCGACGGCGGTGATGCAGACGACCCGCTCGCTGCGCCAGTCACTTCGCGCGCTCGTCAACTGAGCGACGATCGCCGGGCGGCGCGCGACGGCCGGGAGGGCCGAGGACGCCGGATCGCCCCGGCCCGGGCTCGTGCGCCGAGCGGTCTGGCTCGCCCCCCGGCGCGCCGTGCGCCTGCGCCAGGGTCTCCTCCTCGCCCGCGATCTCCTCCCCGCCCGCGATCTCCTCCCCGCCCGCGACGATGCCGCCCGCGCCGCCGGCCGAGGCGCGGATGTCCTCCCAGCGCAGGCCCTCGCCGAGCAGCGCGGGCACGCCCAGGATCAGCGCCGTGAGCACCTCGACGGCCTGCAGGATGATCCCGTAGGCGAGGCCCGCGCCGGCGCCGACGCCGTAGGCGGCGAGCACCACCAGACAGGCGGCCTGGAAGACGCCGACATTCGAGGGCGTCGCCGGTAGCACCGCGCTCACGTTCACGGCGAGCAGGACCGCGGCGGCCGTCACGAGGGTCGCGTGCGACTGCAGGCCGAGTGCCAGCACGATCATGTAACAGGCCAGCCACTGCAGTGCCCAGGCGGACAGCTGGCATAGCACTGCGCCGCCGCCGTGCCTCGGTCGCGCGAACACGTGCAGCCCCTGACGGGCCAGGCGCAGCGCTCGCTCGAGCGCGCCGGCGACGCGCCGCAGGCGCTCCCAGCCGGAGCGCTGTGCGAGCGCCAGCAGGCGGGGCCCGAAGACCACGATCATCGCGATCGCGACCGGCACGGCCACCGCCGTGACCACCCCGGCGGCCTTGCCGTCGAGCAGGGGGGCGCCGGAGAACGTGATGGCCGCGAGGATCGCGAGGGCGAGCAGGTTGATCAGCGTCTGCGAGAAGACGGTGCCCGCCACCACTGCGAGCAGGCGCGCCCTGGGGCCCTCGAGGTGGCGTGTGATCACGACCACGCGCGTGGGCTCGCCGATGCGGCCGGGGAACACGGCCGAGGCCATCACGCCGATCATCGTGGCGCGGATCACCGGGGACCAGGGGATCTCGCTGTCCGGGAGAGCCGCTCTCAGCACCTGGTGCCAGGAGACCGAGCGCAGCACCAGCGAGCAGCCCATCAACAGAAACGACAGCGCGATCCAGCCCGGGCTGGCGGTGATCAGCGTGTGGCCGGCGCGACTGAGATTGAGCCGCGAGAGTGCGAAGGCGACCAGGCCCGCGACCACCAGTGCGAGCAGCGCGAGCCACATCTTCCGCGCGTGGCCGCCACGCCCGTGCTTCGGTGGATCCCCGCCGGTGGCCATCGGGCGGGGTCTAGCACGTCACGGCCCGGAAGGCGGGAACGGCTCGGCCCACTCCTCCGGCTGTACGGCCGCGCCGTTGCACACGTAGGCGATCACGTGGTAGTAGCCGCAGGTCACGATCAGCTCGAGCACCTCGGCGTCGTCGAACAGCCGTCCGAGCTGCCCCCACAGGCGCGCGCCGATCGTGCTGGTGTGGTGAAGCTCGTCGGCGAGGCGCATGACGGCGGCCTCGCGTTGGTCCCAGCAGGCGTCGTCAGGGCCGCCGTGGACGGTCGAGCGCAGCTGCTCGTCGCCGAGCCCGAGCGGCCGGCCGAAGGCCACCGCGTGCACGCCCCACTCGTAGGCGGCCCCGGTCAGCGCGCAGGTGCGGGCGATCATCACCTCGCGCAGCAGCGGCTCCAC
>DATJBO010000030.1:0-3957 GCA_035515315.1 Solirubrobacteraceae bacterium | reverse complement strand
CGGCGTCGCCGGGGGCGGCAGTTCCTGGACCTGATCCTGAGCAAAGACGTTGACGAGCTTGTAGGTCGCGCGGGGCCGCTCGTCGGGGTCGGCGCCGGCGTCGCGCCAGGCCTGGATGCGCTTGCGGCTGGGCTCGCAGCGAGCCCAGATCCGGATCGCCCAGCCGCCTTCGGGGACGTCGTCGGGGCGCTTGCGCACGCAGTAGCCGAGATCGAGCCACGTGCGGAACCCGGCGACCCGCGTCGCCGTGGGGCGCTGGTGAAGGATGAGCAGGACGTTGCGCCAGCTGTAGGCCGGGAACCGCCGTCTGGCGTTGAGGTAGGCCTGCCAGCCGGTGCTGGTGCGCAGCTGCTCGATCGAGGCGCAGACGAGCGCGCGTTGCGCGGCGCGGCGGCTCTCGCGCTCCTCGTCGGTGAGGGGCCGGCGGTGGTTGGTGGCCATCAGAGGACCTCCTTGTAGGAGTCGGGGGGGGTGCGTTCCGGCCGGGGGGCCGGGCTGCTTGACCGCTCCCTGCGGCACGCCCGCCAGGGCGTGCCACCCTTCGCAGGGGGCAGGCAGCCCGGCGCCTAGAGCGCGACCCAGGCCAGCTCGCCGAGCACCGTGGTCTTCCGGACCCGCCCCGCCTTGGCCAACAGCTCCAGGCGGCAGTGCGAGCTTGAGACCGCCGCCAGTCGCCGCCGACGCAGATGGCTGTTGAGCGCCGCCAGGGTCACGGGCTCGCCGACGTCGACGAGCACGGCGACCAGGCGCTCGTCCCCGTCGTAGGACGCCGGCTGGGCGATCGGCGTCCCTGGCGGCGCCGGGTCGGGCTCCGCGCGGCAGATCGGGCACAGCCGCCGCGGCGAGTTGCGGTAGCGGTGCAGCCGGCGCTCCTCGCGCCGATCGCCGGGCCACGTCGCGGCGACGCAGAAGTCGATGCCGTCGCGGACCGCGGCCGCCACCAGCGGGCTGCCGTGACCGGCGCGGTGCGCCGCGACGCGCGCCTCCAGGTCGTCGGTGTAGCCGAGGTAGTGGCGAGCGTGGTGGTAGGAGCGCTCGAAGTGCAGCAGGTAGATGACGCCCATCGCGGCGCCTCCCTTCAGGTGCGGGTCCCCGCCCGACGCGGGGACCGTTGCGTTCCCCGCCGCACGCCCGCCAGGGCGTGCCATCCTCGGCGGGAACGGTCCCCCGCGCCGGCGGGGCTTAGCCCGCCCCGTAGTCGCCGGGCAGCCGCCCGGGCTCGCAGCCAATGGTCTGGCGCACCTCAAGCGCCCATGCGCACACGACGCTCACGCGCCGATGGTCGACGTCGCGCCACGCGCGGCCGTGCAGGGTGGGCGCCAGCCCGTAGCGGGTCGCGCCGACCACGCCGACGACCTCGCCCTGGTAGCGAATGAGCATCACGCTCTATAGAGCCCCCAAGGGGGTGGTTTTCACCCCCCCGACGTCTGCAACGCCTCGGCGAGCTTGCTCCGCGCCCGGAGGATCTGGCGCTCGACCGTCCGGCGGCTGTCGCCGGTGTGCACCGCGATCTGCTCGTAGCTGAGCCCCCAGAGCTGCAGCGAGATCATCTGCAGCTGACGGGCGGTCAGTCCCGCCTCCTGGATGATCGCGGCGGCGTGGGCGAGCAAGTCGTAGGCGGCCAGCTCCTCGCCGGGCCGCGCCTGGGCGCCGTACTCGTCCAGGACCAGCGGGCGGGTGCGCCGCTCGGCGCGCTCGAGCTTGACCGCCTCGCGCACCGCGATGGTGGTCAGCCAGCTGTAGGGCTCGGCGACCTCGTCGAGCTCGTGGCGCAGCAGCATCAGCCACGCGTACATGCACGCGTCCTCGACGTTGGCCTCCGAGGTGGTGACGATGCTGCGCACGCGCGCGCGCAGCTTGCGCTCGTAGCGCGCGAACAGCGCCGCGGGCTGCGGCGCCGCGGGCCGGTGGCGTTCATCGCTGGAGCGGAGGTGTCGCTTTCCGAACATGGGCAGCCTTTCTGGGTGGGGTGCGGGCATGGCCCGCCCCGACCACGCCGGCAGCCGACGCGCTTCGCCTCTCAGGTACCGCCTCGATCCCCATTTGGCCCCGGTCTCTGATCGCGTCCGGGCCGGTGTGGTATCCGAGGGATCAGCGGGTGCCCGCACCCCACCCCCAGCTGTGCTGCCAACCACCCTGCACGCCCTCCGCCGGCCGCCGTTGTTGCCTTCCTGTCTGGCCAGGATGCGTCGGCTTGCCCGGCGGCGGAAGTGGCCGAAGGTATTGCCTGGGCCACCCTGAGGTGTTGCGTTTTCTCACCTGGGTGTGGCCGCGAGCGCCCCGGGCCGGGCGGCGGCCACCGCCCGGCCCATGCGAGTTCGACTACTGCTCGGCCTCGTCGCCCTCCTCGACCTCGACCTCGTCGACGTCGACCGCGGTCTCAGCGTCGGCGGCTCCCTCCTGCGCCGCGGCCGCGGCGGTGTCCTCGGCAGCCGCGTCGGCCCGGCTGGCGCGCTGCGCGGCCGCGCGGGCGCGCTTGACGGCGCGGTCGTGCTCCTCCTTGGCGCGCTTGATCGCGGTCTCGAGCTGGCGCAGCGACGCCGGGAGATGCGGCCCGGCGAGCTTGCTCAGCGCCTTGGCGGCCAGGTCCTTGTGCGAGGACCAGCGGATGGCCGGCGTGCGCTGGCTCTGGGGCACCACCAGCCGTGTCGCGTACTGCTCGGCGGCGATCACCACCAGCGCGCGGCCGTAGAGCTCGCCGGCGGTCTTGGCGCCGTCGACGTACTTCCACAGCCACTTGACGGGCTCCTTGGGCTCGCGGGCGTTGCCGTAGTCGATCCGCAGCGCGCCCTTGGACCCGTCCTTGCGGGTCTTGGTGACGTCGGCGCGGAACTCCCCGATCACCAGCCGGATCCCCGACACCGCCAGCCGCGCGATTCGCTCGCCCTGCTGGGTGTAGGGCGAGTCGTCGTAGTCAGAGCCCAGCAAGCTGTAGACGAAGAACCGCGCCACTGTGACGTCTGCGGGGTCGACGGTGGACAGGCCCTTGAGCAGCTCGGCGCCGACGTCGAGGTTGACGCCATGCGCCTGGTCTGAGATCTGGCGCATCTGCTGGCGGTGCTCGCGCTCGGCGTCGGCGGCAGGGTTGGCTGGCGCGCTGGCGTTCTTCTTGGTCTGGCGGGCGGTCTTGCGCTCCTGCTCGCGTGCGGCGACCTTGGCGTCCAGCTCGGTCACGGTGCGGGTGATCGCCGCCTTGACGAGCTCGCGGTAGAGCGGGCGGTCCACGATGATGGGCGCCGAGCGCTCGAATTCGATGACCACGCCCGCGGCGCGGGCCTGGTCGATCTCGCTGTCGTCGAAGCGGACGTCGACGTGGTAGGCGTAGCGGTCCAGCGCCCGGGTGAGCTCTCCGGCTCGCTCATAGGCCGCCTCGGCTTTCTTGCCGAGCTTGAGCGAGGCGATGTCGTGGCTGTCGACGCGGCCGCCCAGGTGCTCGGCGAACGCCTTGCTTTTGCCGGCGCGCAGGGCGCTGTCGAGCACCCACCCGGGCTCGCGGGTCAGGCGCTCGGCCGCCCATTCGTTTCCGTCGGCCATGAACGCGATCAGCGCGTCAAGCAGCTCGGGCGAGACCGCGCCGATCGCGCGCAGCTGCTCGACGCTCGACAGCGCCAGGCGGCCGTCGCCGACCATCTGCTGCGCGAGCTCGGGCAGCTCGAGCAGCTTGACCCGGGCGGTCACGCGGGCCTTCGGCCAGCCGAGCGCCTGCGCGGCCCCCTCGGCAGTGAGGCCGCGGTCGAGCATCGCGCGGACCGCCAGGGCCTCCTCGTACGGATTCAGAGCGGAGCGGACGATGTTCTCGGCGGCGCGCTCTGACTCCTCCTGGCTGTCGTCGGCGCGCAGCTCGGCGCGGACCTCGGTCTGGCCGAGCGACGCCAGCGCGGCGCAGCGCTTGTGGCCGGCGATCAGGACGTAGCCGCCGTCCTCAGCGGGCCGGACGCTGACCGGGGTGAGCTGGCC
>DATJBO010000029.1:0-4942 GCA_035515315.1 Solirubrobacteraceae bacterium | reverse complement strand
CGTTACGGCCGCATCAGCAGCCGATTCGCCCCTGACGCCGGTGCCTGTGCGGCGATCCGGCGGCGTTGGGTCCCCCGCTCGGCCCTCATGGCCGATTCGGCGGGTCGAACAATTGTTCGAACCTAGAGGCCATCATGACGGTCTTGTGTGTGCTTGGTCACACTTCCCGGAAGTGCGGATCGCCACAAACGCGGCCAATCGAAGTGGCTCCCCGGCCAAGCCGCTTCGCAAGGAGTTAGCGTGGGCGACGGTTCGAGGGCGTACCAACCCCGTGCCGGGGAGCCGGTGCCCGGACTACCCCGCGCAGCCGCGCCCTAATCCTCAGCAACGTTCCGCCCAACGAGCTCGCCCTGCCTGCGGAAGTGCCGAAACGCACGATCGCCTATCGTCCGGTCATCACACAGTTCGGGGCGCCCGGTTAGCGCAGGCCCGCTTCCCGGCGCCCCTCTGAGCTCCCGCTTCGAGGAGGCCCCGGCGGACTATGACCGGAGCCTCCTCGAGCCGTCGCCCTCCCCGGATGGGGCAGCAGGAGATCGGCAGGTTGCCGCTGCCGCTGGCCTGTCCCTCTGGCCCCATCACCTTCTAGAACGCGCCGGCGCCCGCAAGGTTGGTCTTCGTACATCTCCGGATGTGCGCGGGGTCGCCTGCCGGCGCCGCGGGTTGCCCTACGAAGGCACCTTGCGGCGGGAGCCGTGCTCCAACCGCAACGGCTGCACCGCAGGACGCCCTCCCCCGGCAGCCACAGCGAGGGTCCGCGACCGCCGGGGGAGACGACGCGAGCTCGTTGCGTCGCTGGGCCTCTGCCATCGAGAGAAAGCGAGACCGCGCAACCCTAGGCCGGTGCCGCGCCGGCGCATGTGGTCAGACCGGAGAAATACTTGAGAAAGAACTGAGAACGGGGTTGACCCGTGCAGCCGGGGGCCGCCGGCCTCAGCCCGCCTGCGCGTACCCCTTCAGGCCGCCGAAGTCGAGCAGGATGCACGGTTCATCGCCCACGATCCACGCGTCGTGTCCCGGCGGCATGTGGAAGCTGTCGCCCGGGCCGAACTCGCGTTCGGTACCGTCGTCCATCTTCAGGGCCATCCGCCCCTGGAGCACGTAGCCGATGTGATCGACCTGGCAGGAATCTGTGCCCGCGATCGGCTTGACGTTCTGAGACCAACGCCAGCCCGGCTCGAACACCCCGCGACCCACGGAATGTCCGTTGAGATCGACAAGGTCCACGCGACCCTTGCCGTCTGTGAACTCCCTCACTTCGTCGGGGTTCTCGAATCGCTTACCGACGAGCTGCGCCATTACCGCCACCTCCCAAAGTTCGCAGTGCGGCGGCATCATACGACCAGGGCCCTGTCTTGTGCCACGTGGCACAACTGGGGCCATCTGGAGCGCGCAAAGCCTCCGAGTACCGGCGTCTTCCGCCCAGGTGCCCCAGTCGCCAGGCGGCGACGAGAATCAGCACTACGAGAAGCGTCCCTCCGACGGCGGTGATCATCGCGAATCGGGCACCACGTTACTGATCGGCGACTCGCGCGCGAGACTGGTATCCGGAGCCTCGCCGAGTGGAGCCAGCTCGCCGAGCGCGGAGATCGCTAAAGAAAACGTGGCCTTTCACAGAGAGTGTAAGGCTCCTTGACAACGAAAGAACTGTCAAGTACCCTGACAAAATAGTCGAGCAAGCCGTCCCCGAGCTGATCGAGCTGCAGTTCGCTGCGGAGCGCCGCCTGCGTGCCGAGGAGGCCCGGAAGGCAGCCGCGGCCGAGCTCAGGGAGCGCATCGTCGACGCCTACGAGACCGGGATCCCCGTGAGCCGGATCGCCCGCGAGGCCCGGGTCTCTCGCCAGGCCGTCTACGAAATGCTCGGTCTGCGGCGTCTTTCGCGGGTACGGGCCTGAAGTCCTGCCGGAATGGAAGCTGCTCTGCCGGAATGCGGAGGTTTGCGGCGATCCGGGTGCGATCGTTGACGTTTCAGCGCCGACCAGCGACAATCGCGCTGTGGCGAACCCCGACCGCCTGACCGCGCTCGATTCCGCGTTCCTGCACCTGGAGGACCACTCCACGGCCCACATGCACGTGGCCTCCGTGATGGTCTTCGAGGGCGAGGCCCCGACCCTCAAGGAGCTGGTGGACCACGTCGTCAGCCGCCTGCACCTCGTGCCGCGCTACCGCCAGCGCCTGGCGTACGTCCCGTTCGGCCAGGGCCGGCCGGTGTGGACCGACGACCCCCACTTCAACCCCTACTACCACATACGCCACACCGCCCTGCCACGGCCGGCGGGCGAGGAGGCGCTCAAGCGCCTCGCCGGGCGGATCTTCTCCCAGCGACTGGACCGCTCCAAGCCCCTATGGGAGATCTGGCTCGTGCAGAGCATGTCGGGAGGGCGCTTCGCCCTGGTCGCCAAGACCCACCACGCCCTCGTCGACGGGATCTCCGGCGTCGACATCACGACCGTTCTGTTCGACACCGCTCGTGAACCGGCGACTCCCCCCGCTCCGGCCACCCCATGGGCGGCGAAGCCGCTACCGGGGCAGGCCAAGCTCCTCGGGGAGGCGCTGATAGAGCGGACCACGGTCCCCGGCGAGATGGTCCGCGGGACCCGCGCCCTGCTGCGCCGCCCGCGGCGCGCCCTCTCGCAGTTCGGCGGCGCGATCTCGAGCATCGGCTCCACGACCCTCGCCGGCTTCTCCACGCCGGCCCCGCCCAGCCCCTTCAACGTGGAGATCGGCCCTCACCGCCGCTACACGTTCCTCGACGTCGACCTCGCCAGCCTGAAAGCGGTCAAGGACTCCCTCGGGGGCACCCTCAACGACACAGTCCTGGCCTCCGTCACGCTCGCACTCGGGCGTTACCTGCGCCGCCACGGCCACAAGACCGACGACCTCGTCCTGAAGGCGATGGTGCCCGTGTCGGTGAGGACCAAGGCCCAGCGGGGCGCCCTCGGCAACCAGGTCGCCGCCATGTGGGCGCCGCTCCCGGTGGGCATGGAGAAACCGGCCGAGGTGCTGCGCAAGATCGCCGCCTCGATGGACGACCTGAAGAAGTCGGGCCAGGCCGTCGGGGCCCAGGTGCTCACCAACCTCGCCGGCTTCGCGCCGCCGACGATCCTCAGCCAGGCCGCCCGCCTGCAGGCCCGCCAGCCGTTCTTCAACCTGGTGGTGACGAACGTCCCCGGCCCCCAGTTCCCGCTGTACCTGCTCGGACGGCGCCTGGAAATCCTCTACCCGGTCGTACCGCTCGCCCAGAAGCAGGCCCTCGGGATCGCCGTGATGAGCTACGACGGCCACCTCGGCTTCGGCCTCCTCGGCGACTACGACGCCCTCCCCGACATCGAGGAACTGGGGCTCGATCTGAAGTGGGCCGTCGCCGCCCTCTGCCGGGCCGCGGGAGTGCGCCCGCGCGTGGGCAGCACCCGCAAGTCGACCGCCAAGCGCACCACCTCCAACTCCAGCCGTCGCAACTCCAACTCCCGCACCGGGACCAGGCGACCCGCCGGAACCAACTAGCCCCCCGGGCGATGCGCCTGGCGCTGGGCCAGATCAACACCACCGTTGGGGACGTAGCCGGCAACGCGGAGCTGGTCCGCGACGGGATCCAGGCGGCCCGACGGTACGGCGCCGATCTCGTGCTGTTCCCCGAGCTCGCCCTCACCGGGTACCCGCCCGAGGACCTGCTGCTGAAGGAGCACTTCCTCGCGGATGCCGCACAGGCGCTGCAGGAGCTCGCCGCCGAGGCGGAGGGGATCGTCGCGCTCGTCGGGTTTCCCGAGCGCGCCGAAGACGTGTACAACGCGCTCGCGGTCCTCTACGACGGCGCCGTTCACGCCGTGTACCGCAAGGTGTACCTGCCCAACTACGGCGTCTTCGACGAGCAGCGCTACTTCCAGGCCGGCTCCCGCGGGGCGGTGCTCGACGTGGGCGCCGACCGCCTCGGCCTGACCATCTGCGAGGACATCTGGGAGCCGGGTCCCCCGGCCAGCGACGAGGCACTGAGTGGCGCCACGCTGATCGTCAACATCTCCGCCTCCCCCTACCACGCCGGCAAGGGCGTGCAGCGGGAGCAGATGTTCGCCCAGCGCGCCCGCGACAACATCGCCTATGTCGCCTTCTGCGGGCTGGTGGGCGGCCAGGACGAGCTCGTGTTCGATGGCCACTCGTGCGTGCTCGACCACACCGGCGCCACGATCGCCAGGGCCCCCCAGTTCCGCGAGCACCTGTTGGTGTGCGACGTCGACCTCGAGGCCGCGGCGGCCGCACGGCTGCGGGACGCCTCCCACCGCCCCGCCGCTCGACGCGCCCGGACGGAGGTGATCCGGCTGCACCCC
Organism: Solirubrobacteraceae bacterium; assembly: GCA_035515315.1. Classification (GTDB taxonomy): domain Bacteria; phylum Actinomycetota; class Thermoleophilia; order Solirubrobacterales; family Solirubrobacteraceae; genus Palsa-744. Next base: position 623 of record DATJBO010000029.1, on the reverse strand, counting down.
ATCCCGCCGCCGGAGGCCGAGGCCAAGCCCCCGCTGGAGCCCACCCTCGCCGAGCTGCTCGCACCCGAAGAGGCCGAGGTGTACCACGCGCTGGTGCTGGGACTCAGCGACTACGTCACCAAGAACGGCTTCGAGCACGTGGTGCTCGGTGTCTCCGGCGGGATCGACTCGGCCCTGGTGGCCTGCCTGGCCGCCGACGCGCTCAGGCCCGAGGCCGTCAGCGCGGTCGTGATGCCCTCCCGCTACTCCTCGGCCGAGACCCAGCGCGACGCCCACGCCCTCGCCGAGGCACTTGGGGTCGCCGCCGTCGAGCTCGCGATCGAGCCGATGGTCGACGCCTACGACGAGGTCATGCAGGGCCAGCTGGCGGAGGGCGAGACCAGCCTCGCCCAGGAGAACCTCCAGGCCCGTATCCGCGGCAACCTGCTGATGGCCCTCTCCAACGAGTTCGGGTGGCTCGTGCTCACAACCGGCAACAAGTCGGAGATGTCGGTGGGCTACACGACCCTCTACGGCGATCTGGCGGGCGGCTTCGCGGTCATCAAGGACGTCCCCAAGACGCTCGTCTACCGCCTCTGCCGGTGGCGCAACTCCCCCGACTTCTTCCTCGGCGAGGACTTCCC
>DATJBO010000028.1:0-5260 GCA_035515315.1 Solirubrobacteraceae bacterium | reverse complement strand
GGCGCGGCCCTGGCGCGCGAGCCCGGCGACCGACACGGTCGCTTCACGCACGGCTTTGGCAGCCGCCCGGTAGGCCACCACGCGGTGCACGATCGCGCCATCGAGCTCGTACAGGTCCGCCAGTTCCTCGAACGCCGCGGCGATCTGGGCGTTTGAGGGCGCTTGCTGGGCCACCGCTCCGACAGGGTATGCGGGATCGCCCTGCGAGCCGACGGTCTAGGGTACGCGCCGAGCTGATGTCCGGCGAGGCGTGGCTGATACTGCCCACCTACAACGAGGCCGAGAACGTGGGCCCGATCGTCGCGGCGGCCGGCGAGGTGCTCGCCCGTGCCGCCCGCGAGGGCTTTCAGGTACTCGTCGTCGACGACGGCTCCCCGGACGGGACCGGCGAGCTCGCCGACCGGCTAGCGGTCGAGCACGATTGGGTGTCGGTCCTGCACCGAACCGAGAAGGCCGGCATCGGTCCCGCCTACATCGCCGGCTTCCGCCACGCCCTGGCCCACGGCGCCGGCTACGTGATGGAGATGGACAGCGACTTCTCGCACGACCCGGCCGACCTCGCCCGGCTGCTCGGCGCGGTCTACGACGGGGCCGACCTGGCGCTCGGCTCCCGCTATGTCGACGGCGGCGGCGTACGCAACTGGGGGCTGCTGCGGCGCGTGGTGAGCGAGGGCGGCTCGACCTACGCGAGGGTGGTGCTCGGCCTGGACGTCAAAGACCTCACCGGCGGCTTCAAGTGCTTTCGCCGAGAGGTGCTGGAGACGATCTCCCTGGACACGGTCCGCTCCCGTGGTTACGCCTTTCAGGTCGAGCTCACCTACCGGGCCGTGCAGGCCGGCTTCCGGGTGGTCGAGGTGCCGATCGTGTTCCGCGACCGCGAGCTGGGGACGAGCAAGATGTCCTGGCGGATCGCGGCCGAGGCGATGTGGCTGGTGCCGCTCATGCGCTTCCGCTGAGGGTCATCCGCTTCCCCTGAGGGTCATCCGCTTTCGCTGAGGGTCCCTCCCTTCAGCCCGGGCGCCCCCGCGCCGATCCATACCGGGATGGATGCCTCCGCGTACGCCTTCACCCACGGCGTCAGGCACACGCGCACGACGCTGCGGGCCTGGCAGCGGGCGCCGCTGGGGGTGGTCGGCCGCTGGGTGGCGGGCTCGTCGCTGGCCGCCGCGGGCTTGCTCACGGCGGTCCTCGGTGTCGCCTGGATCGACCACGGCTACCAGCAGGTCCTGAGCCTGCAGCCCCCGTTCGCGGTCGGCGGTCCCGACGACGTGGTGCACGTGTTGTCGAGCAACATGCTCGTGCTGGCCCTCCACGCGATGGCGTGCGTGGCGGGGTTCATCGCCGGCAGCTCGCTGCCGCTGCAGGCAGGCCGGCACAGCGGCGTCTCCCGCTGGGTCCACGAACACGGGGGCAGGCTCGCGATCGCCTTCGTGGTGGGGGCGACGACCTTCTCGCTGAGCGCGCAGGCATACGTGATCGGCCACGCTCTCGCGGGCGTCTCCCATTTCCTGCACGTCTCGCCGGGGCTGCTGCTGCTGGGGGTCCTGCCCCACGCGATCCCCGAGCTGGTCGCTCTGTTCCTGCCGCTGGCCGCGTGGATCCTGGCCAGCCGCCGGGGGGCCTGGGAGGAGCTGCTGGCGGCGACGTTCGTGACGGTCGCGATCGCGATCCCGTTGCTCGTGCTGGCGGCGGTCATCGAGGTGTACGTCTCGCCGCACCTGTTCACGGCCGTGACCGGCATCCATCCGCCGATCGTCCGCCTCAGCGAAGGCTGGATCGTGAAGGTCGGCTAGACGCGCTCCGGCCCGCCCGACGTCGGACGCCGGGCTCCCCGCAACCCGCGTTTCGGTGGGCGGCCGGGGGGCTCAGGGCCACGGGTGCTGCCCCTCGTGCCCCTCGCCGCTTCCCTGCTGCTCGTCCCCGTGCTCCTTCGCTTCGCGTTCCTTGGCTTCGCGTTCGTAGTCGGCCTCCCCCCGGAGCAGCACGACCAGCAGCACCAGCGCGATCGTGATCGCGATCGCGATCACCAGCAGCCCGCTGGCCGAAATCCCGAGGGGGATCATGTCCTTCATTTTGTATAGTGAGGGTCAAGCAAACAAGGAGAAGCCGATGGCAGGAACTCTCACACAGGTCACCGACACCAACTTCGACGCCGAGGTGCTCGAGGCCGAGGGGCCCGTACTCGTCGACTTCTGGGCGCCGTGGTGCGGGCCCTGCCGGGTCGTCGCGCCCGTGCTCGAGGAGATCGCATCCGAGCGTCCGGAGCTGCGGATCGTCAAGCTGAACACCGACGAGAACCCGCAGGTGGCCGCCCGCTACCAGATCCTCTCGATCCCGACGATGGTGCTCTTCAGGGCCGGCCAACCGGTCAAGACGATCATCGGGGCCTACCCCAAGAAGAAGCTCGAGGCTGAGCTCGAGCCGGTGCTCGCCGCGGCCTGAGCCCCGCGCTCAGGCCTGCGTGACGCGCGTGAGCGAGATGCCGAGGCGCATCCCCTCGACGCCCGCCTCGCCGCGGTAGGCACCCGCCGGGGCTTCGCCGGCGGCGATCGTCAAGCGCACGGCCAGCGTCTCGCCGGCGAGGTAGTCGCGGTGGGCCTCGGCGGCCGCGAGCACCGCGGCGTCGCCGTCGAGCCACAGCGAGATGCGGTCCTCCACCTGCAGGCCCGCCGCTTTGCGGGCGTTCTGCACGGCGTGGACGACCTCGCGGGCGAGCCCCTCGCGCCGCAGCCCGTCGTCGAGGTTGAGGTCGAGTGCGACGGCGTGGGCACCCTCCCGCTCGACGCTGTAGCCCTCGGGAGCGCGCATCGTGAGGACCAGGTCGTCCGCCGTCAGCGTGTGCTCCCGCCCGGCCACCTCGATCCCGACGTTGCCGCCGTTGCGCACCGCCTCCGCGACGTGTGCGGGCTCGAGCGCGTCGATCGCGGCGGCCGCCAACGGCATCTGCTTTCCGAACAGGGGGCCGAGCGAGCGGTAGTTGGCCTTCACCTCGTAGGTGCCGAGCTCCCCCGCCGCCGCCACGAAGCGGATGCTCGCCACGTTGAGCTCCTCGCGCACCACCTCGGCGAGGCGTTCGATCGCCGCCCGCTCGCGCCCGTCGGCCACCACCACGGCCTCGCGGAGCGGCTGGCGGACCTTGATCTTGGCCTTGGCGCGGGCGCCGAGGCCGAGACGCACCGTCTCGCGCGCGAGCGCCATCGCCTCCTCCAGCTCGGGCTCGCGGGCGCCGATCTCCCCGGGCGTGGGGAAGTCGCACAGGTGCACGCTCGGCAGCGAGCCGTCGAGGTTGTCGTAGATCTCGTCCGCGATGAACGGGCACAGCGGCGCGAGCATCCGGCTGACCGCCAGCAGGCAGGTGCGCAGGGTCGTGAAGGCCGCCGCCTCCCCGTCCCAGAAGCGCCGCCGCGAGCGGCGCACGTACCAGTTGGAGAGGTCCTCCACGAGCGCCGCGATCGCGCGTCCGGCCGAGGTGGCGTCGTATGCCTCCAGGCGCTCGGCGACCAGCTCGGCGCTCGCCGCGGTGCGCGACAGCGCCCAGCGGTCGAGGTCCACCGGCGCGTCCGCGTCGCCCCGCCCCGCCGCCGCCCGCGGGTCGGCGGGCATCGGCGGGTCCGTGGGGGCCGGTGAGCCCTCCAGCGTTGCGGCGGACGCGTTCGCGTACAGCGCGTAGAAGTAGTAGGTGGACCACAGCTGCTTGAGGAACAGGCGCACGCCCTCGCCGATCGTCTCGGCCGAGAAGCGGTAGCCGTCCCACGGCTGCTTGGCCGTGAAGAAGTACCAGCGCAGGGCGTCGGCCCCGTAGGCATCGAGCACCTCCCACGGCTCGACCGTGTTGCCCCGCGACTTCGACATCTTCTGGCCCTGCTCGTCGAGGATCAACCCGAGGCACACGACGTTCTCGTACGGCGCCCGACGCCCGAGCAGCACCGCGATCGCCAGCAGCGAGTAGAACCACCCCCGGGTCTGGTCCTGGGCCTCGCAGATGAACTGGGCGGGGTAGGACGCTCCGAGCAGCTCCCCGTGCTCGAACGGGTGATGGTGCTGGGCGAAGGGCATCGCGCCCGAGTCGAACCACACGTCGATCACCTCGGGCACGCGGCGCATCGGCTCCCCGCACGGGCCGGAGGCGCCGTCCTCAGCGGGGCATGCGAACGTCAGCTCGTCGACGTACGGGCGGTGGTGGTCGACGAGCTCGGTGCCGGCCAGCTCCGCCAGCTCCCCGAAGGAGCCCATCACGCGGACGTGCCCCCGCGGGCAGCGCCACACCGGCAGCGGGGTGCCCCAGTAGCGCTCGCGCGAGAGGGCCCAGTCGACGTTGTTGGCCAGCCAGTCCCCGAAGCGGCCGTGCTTGACGTGCGGAGGATGCCAGCCGACGGTCTCGTTGGCCTCCAGCAGCTCGGAGCGAAGCCTGGCCGTGGAGATGTACCACGACGGTTTGGCGTAGTAGATCAGCGCGTTGTCCGAGCGCCAGCAGTGCGGGTAGGCGTGCTCGTAGTCCTCGACCTTCAGCACCAGCCCGCGCTCCTCGAGGTCCCGGAGCAGCTCGGCGGTGAGCTGCTCGTCCTTGACGAAGCGGCCCCCGTAGCTGGTCCCGTCGCGGCTGAGGACACGCTCGTCGAAGGTGCCGTCGGGGCGCACCGGGTTGTACAGCGAGCCGGCCTCCGCGGGCTCGAAGGGGACCCGGGCGCTGGCGGCGGCGACGCGGTAGTCGTCCTCGCCGAAGGCCGGCGCGAGGTGGACGATGCCGGTGCCGTCCTCGGTCGTCACGAACTCGTCGGCGAGGATCGGCAGGGGCCCCGGCTCGCGGTCGGTGGCTGCGAAGATCGGGCCCTCGTAGGAGCCGTAGCGCTCCACCAGCTCGCTGCCGGACAGGCGCTCGAGCACCTCGGCCCGCTCGCCGCCCAGCACCTCCTCCACGCGGGCCTCGGCGAGCACGAACACCTCCCCGTCCACGCCGGCGCGCACGTAGGTGGCCCGCGGGGACACCGCCACAGCGACGTTGCCGGGGAGGGTCCACGGGGTCGTCGTCCACACCAGCAGGCGCTCGGGCGCCCCGTGCACGGGCAGCTTCAGGTACACGCTCGGGTCGACCACGTCGCGGTAGCCGAGCGCCACCTCATGCGAGGACAGCGTGGTCTCGCAGCGGGGGCAGTAGGGCACCACCTTGTGGCCCTCGTAGAGCAGTCCCCGCGCGTGGATCTCCGCCAGCGCCCACCACACCGACTCGATGTACGTCTCATCCAGCGTGCGGTAGGCGCCC
>DATJBO010000027.1:0-4346 GCA_035515315.1 Solirubrobacteraceae bacterium | reverse complement strand
CGACAGCAGCGGGCAGCGGCGCAGCACCGCGGCCACCTTCGGGCTGTGCAGGGCCGCGGCCAGCCCCTGGTGGAAGTCCTCGTGCTCGGCCAGCGTGGTGCGCAGGTTCGAGAGGCTGATCGTGCTGACCGCCGAGATCGCCCCGCAGGCGACCAGCACGACCGCAAAGGCGATCCACGCGCGGCGCAGCATCGTGCCCGGTTCCAGCATCCACCAGCCGCCGACCGCGACGGCGCAGAACACCAGCGCGACCGTTGCCGCCCCCATCAGGTAGCGATCGATCACCGACGCCCCGCCGGCGCCCTCCAGGACGTAGACCGCGTACAGGAGCACCAGCGCAGCCAGCGGCACCAGCGCCCGCCGCGGGGTCAACAGGACGGCCAGCAGCACTCCCGCGATGCCTCCGAGAAGGACCGGGAGATGGTCGATACGAACGCTGTAGCTCCACACCGAACCGAGCACCTTCGAGAAGCCCTGCGTGCGTTCCAGTTCCTGGGCCAGACCGGCGGTCGCCGTCAGCGAGTACAGGGGACTGCCGGTGACGATCGCGTCGAACGCCAGCCACAGCAGCGGCGCGGTCGCGGCCAGGCCAAGGTAGGCGAGCATCCGCCGTGGGGCGGGGTCGCGCGGGGCGCCGGCGCGCGGGCGCAGGCCGGGCCAGCAGCACCACAGCCAGTACACGCCGCTGAACACCCACGCGTCGGGACGCAGCAGCCCGGCCGCGGACAGCAGCACCAGGACGGGCGTGCCGCGACGGCGTCGCTCGAGCTCCAGCGCCAGCGCCCACAGGATCAGCGCCAGGTATGAGATGTCGAGATAGCCCTGCGCCGCCAGGTTCTCGACGAAGAAGCGGCTCAGTAGCAGCAGCGCCGCCGCGGCCCCCACGAGCGGTCCGAAGGCCAGCCGGCCGACACGGTAGATCCCGGCCACCGCGGCCACGAACGAGGCGATCGAGCCGAGCACCATCAGGCGCGCGCCGCCCTGCCCGAAGATCGAGCACAGCATCCCGAAGGCGATCGCCAGCGGGTGCTCGGTGGGGGCGCGGTAGACCTGGAGGTCGGGAAGGTGGCCGTGCAGCAGGTCGCGGCCCCACAGCAGCGCGTAGAAGGAGTCGTAGGTGGGGTAGGTGGGGAACGCCAGGTAGCCGACCAGGGCGGCCACGCACATTGCCGCAAAGGCGATCCTGGCGGGCGACGAGAGCACGCCCGCGCGCAGCGCTGCCGGGCTCATCGGGCCCGGGCGGACCCGGGTGGGCGTCGCGCTCTCCATCTGGCCTCACCCGCGCCCGCGGGCGGCGGCGCGGTGACGAAGCGCGAAGACCACGTCCTGCGCTTTGGGATACTGCGTGAGGGCAAGTCTAGGCAAATCGCCCGAGCGATGAAGCTGATCATCCAGATTCCCTGCTTCAACGAGGCCGAGCAGCTTCCCCAGACGCTCGCGGACCTCCCGCGCGAGGTTCCGGGCTTCGACGAGGTCGAGCGGCTGATCATCGACGACGGCTCGACCGACCGCACGGTCGAGGTGGCACGGTCGCTCGGCGTCGAGCACCTCGTGCGCCTGACCAACAACAAGGGGCTCGCGGCCGCCTTCCAGGCCGGCATCGACACGGCCCTGAAGCTCGGGGCCGACGTGATCGTCAACACCGACGCCGACAACCAGTACTGCGGCGCCGACATCCCCAGGCTCGTGGCGCCGATCGTGGAAGGCCGCGCGGACATGGTCGTCGGCGACAGGCAGGTCGCCGACGTCGAGCACTTCTCGGCGCTCAAGAAGCTGCTGCAGCGGCTCGGCTCGTGGGTCGTGCGCCAGGCCTCCTCGACCTCGGTCCCCGACACGACCTCCGGCTTCCGCGCCTACAACCGCGAGGCGGCGATCCAGATGATGGTGGTCTCGCGGTTCACGTACACGCTCGAGACGATCATCCAGGCGGGCAAGCTGCTGGTGGCGATCGACCACGTGCCGGTGCGCACCAACCCGAAGACGCGCGAGTCGCGGCTGTTCCCCTCGATGGGCGCCTACGTGCGCCGCAACGCCGTGTCGATCTTCCGCATCTACGCCCAGTACGAGCCGCTGCGCGTGTTCTGGAGCCTGTCGCTGGTGATCGGCCTGGCGGCGGTGGCCGTGTGGATCCGCTTCGTTGTGGCGTACGCCGAAGGCAGCGGCAGCGGCCACGTGCAGTCGCTGATCCTGGGGGCGGTGCTGTTCATCGCCGCCGTGGTGCTGTGGGCGCTGGGCGTGATCGGCGACCTGCTCGCCGCACAGCGCGTGATGACCCAGCGCAGCTTCGAGCGCATGCGCCGGATCGAGCTCGCGCTCGGGATCGAGCCCTCCCACTACGAGCACACCGCGGACGCCGGCCCGGATGGCGCCCCGGAGGCCGCCGGGCGCATGCTCTCCGGCGCGCCCGCACCCCTCGCCGGGCACGAGGACGAGCCCCGCGTCGCGGCCGAGCGCGGCTCGAGGGCGGTCAGGCTGTGAGCGGAGCCGCCCCGTGAGCGGGGTCACCGTCTCCAGTGACGGGGTCGTCACAGGCAACACGTTCGACAAGTACGGCAGCTCGAACCCGCTCGTGCGCCGGATGATGACCGCCTTCGAGCGCAACGCGATCGAGCTGCTCGACCTCGCCGCCCCCGGCTCGGTGCTCGACGTCGGCTGCGGCGAGGGCGTGCTCGCGCAACGCTGGGCCCAGCGCCTGCCCGCCGCGCGACTCGTGGGCATCGACCTCGAGGAGCCCTCGATCCAGCAGGGCTGGTCCCAGCACGAGGCCCCCAACCTCGAGTACCGGGTCGTGGACGGACCCGGGCTGCCGTTCGCCGACGACGAGTTCGAGCTGGCCAGCGCGATGGAGGTGCTCGAGCACCTTCCCGACCCCCAGCAGATGCTCGCCGAGATGGCGCGCTGCGCACGCAGCCACCTGCTCGTGTCGGTCCCCCGGGAGCCGATGTGGCGGATGCTCAACATGGCCCGCGGTGCGTACTGGTCCTCATGGGGCAACACGCCCGGCCACCTCAACCACTGGTCGTCGCGCTCGCTGCGCGCGCTGCTGTCCGGCGCCGGCGAGATCGTGGAGGTCCGCTCGCCGTTCCCCTGGACGATGGTGCTTGTCAGCCTCTAGCACCGCGTCTCCCTCCACTGGCCGGCCCCGGCAGGCGAGCCCGTCATACGCCAGCGGAGCGCGCATCCTGGCGATCGGAATCGCCTCCACCGGCCTGCTCACGTTCGCCTACTTCTCGGTCGCCAGCCACGTGCTGGGGAGCGCCCAGGCCAAGCGGATCGACGTCCTGTGGTCGGTGATGTTCGTGATCATCTCCGTGATCTACCGGCCGGTGGAACAGCTGCTCTCGCGCTCGATCGCGGGACGCAGGGCCCGCGGTCACGAGCAGCACCAGCTGCGTGCGCCGATGCTGATCCAGGCGACCTTCGCGCTGCTGTTCGCGCTGGCGGCGCTGGCCCTGCACCAACAGCTGATCGACAACGTCTTCGAAGGCTCGACCGCGCTGTACGACGTGCTGCTGGTTGGAACGCTCGCCTACGCCGCCAGCTACTTCGCCCGGGGCTGGCTGGCCGGCCACCAGCGCTTCGGGCTATTCGGCGGGCTGGTGCTGATGGAGTCCTTGTCGCGCTTCTGCTTCGCACTGGCGGTGGCGATCGGCGTGGCCAGCGGCGAGACCGCCGTGGCGCTTGGTATCGCGGCGGCTCCGCTGCTCTCGCTGGTGGTCGTGCCGGCGGCGTTCCTGCACGGCGGAGTCGACCGCCGCGGCGCCCCGGGGCCGGCCGCGGCCGACGAACCCGCAGCGGCCGACGAACCCGCCGCAGCCGACGAACCCGCCGCAGCCGGGGCACGCGCCGCGACCGCGGAGCGCGCGGCGGTCGCGGAGACGGCCGGGGTCGCGGAGCCCGTCGGGACTGCGGAGCCCACCGGGGCCGCCGAGCCCGCAGGAACGGGGGAGCCCGGTGGACTCGTAGGGATCGAGGTGATGACGGCGGACGAGGCCGATGCGGCGTTCGCGGGACCGGGCACGGAGAGCGTCCAGGAGACGGCCGCCCACGACGAGCTGTCCTTGCGCCGCGGGGGCTTCTTCGCGGTGTGGGTGTCGGGCATCATGCTCGCCGAGCAGACGCTGCTCAACGGCGGGGTGCTGACGGTCGACGCGACCTCTCACGAGCGGGCGCTCGCGGGCATCGTGTTCAACGTGCTGCTGATCGCGCGCGCCCCGCTGCAGCTCTTCCAGGCGGTGCAGACCTCGCTGCTGCCGCACCTCAGCGGGCTCGAGGCGACCGCCGGGCACGAGCAGTTCGCGCGGGCGGTGCGCACGACGCTCAAGGCGATCGCCGCGTTCGCCGGC
>DATJBO010000026.1:0-6035 GCA_035515315.1 Solirubrobacteraceae bacterium | reverse complement strand
CTGCGAGGATGTGCTGCGGCGCTTGGGGAGTGGGGTAATGGCAGCCCGGGAGACTTTGGCTCTTCAAGTCCTGGTTCGAGTCCAGGCTCCCCAGTGACGTCCAGGCGCCCGGTGACGTCCAAACGCCGGTGGCCTTCAGGGGACCGCTCGGTTCCCCGCGCGCGGGCGACGTCCAGGCGCCGGCCAGCTCCGCGGGGTGCTCCAATAGCATCGTCTGAAGCTGTGGCTGCCCCCACCGTCCTGATCCTCGCCGCCGGCCAGGGCACGCGCATGCACTCGCGCACGCCGAAGGCGATGCACGAGCTGTGCGGGATCCCGATGCTGCTGTGGCCGGTGCGGGCCGCCCGCGAGGCCGGCGCCGAGCGGGTGATCGTGGTCGACTCCCCGGCGCGGGAGCTGCAGCCACTGCTCCCCGACGGGGTCGAGCTCGCGGTGCAGCCCACCCCGAACGGGACCGGCGGGGCGGTGAGCGCCGCGATGGGCGCCGTCGACGGCGCCTCCGCTGGCGGCCGGGACGGCGCGGTCGTGGTCCTCTCCGGCGACGTGCCGCTCGTCAGCGCCACCGCGATCGCCGAGCTGGTCGCCGCCCACACCGCCGCCGGGGCGGCCGCGACGATGGCCAGCACGGTGCTCGAGGACCCGAGCGGCTACGGGCGCGTGGTGCGCGGCGCCGACGGGGCGGTGGAGCGGGTCGTGGAGACCAAGCGCCCGGGCGACGCCAGCGAGGCCGAGTTGCAGATCCACGAGGTCAACACCGGCATCTTCGCCTTCTCGGCCCAGGCCCTGCACGAGACGCTCCCGCGTCTGACCGCGGACAACTCCCAGGGCGAGCTGTACCTGCCCCAGGTGCTCACGCTGCTCAGAGAGGCCGGCGAGCCGGTCGGGGCCAGCATCGTCCAGGACGAGCGACTGGTGCTCGGCGTCAACGACCGCGCCGCCCTGGCGCGGGTGCGCAAGCTCGCCCAGGCCGGGATCCACGAACGCCACATGCTCGCCGGCGTCACGGTGGTGGACCCCGACAACACCGTTATCGACGTCGACGTGGAGATCGGCCAGGACACCGTGATCGAGCCGTTCACGACGATCAGGGGGACCACCCGCATCGGCCGCGAGTGCATGATCCGGCACTCGTACCTGATCGACTGCGTGCTGGAGGACGGCGTCAACGTGGGGCCGTTCGGCTACCTGCGGCCCGGAACGGTCCTGCGGCGTGGATCGAAGGCGGGAACATTCGTGGAGATCAAGAACTCCGACATCGGCGAGGGCGCCAAAATCCCCCACCTCTCCTACATCGGGGATGCCAGCGTGGGCGAGCGCTCGAACCTCGGAGCGGCCACCATCACCGCCAACTACGACGGGCACGCCAAGCACCGCACGAGCATCGGCGCGGAGGTCCGCACCGGGGTCGACACGACCCTGGTTGCGCCCGTCGAGGTCGCCGACGGGGCCTACACCGGAGCCGGCTCGGTGATCACCGAGGACATTCCCCCGGGGGCCCTCGGTATCGCCCGCGAGCGCCAGCGCAACGTCGAGGGGTACGCCGAGCGCCGCCGGGAGGGCTCGTGAGTGCCCACGCCCCGCCGGGTCCCGCCCTCCCCCGCCCGTCCGTGAGCGACGGGGGAGGGGGCTTTACACTCCGTCCTGAGATGAGCGCGATGGACACGCGGGCCCAGTCCTCGCGAGCGAGCCTCCCGATCGACTACAACAAGCGCCTGATGCTGTTCAGCGGGCGCGCCAACCCGCAGCTCGCGGTGGCGATCGCCGACAGGCTGGGGGTGGAGCTCGGGCCCGTCACGGTGAAGACCTTCTCCAACGGGGAGGTCTACTGCCGCTACGAGGACTCGATCCGCGGGGCGGACGTGTTCATCGTCCAGTCGACCTGCGGCAACCCGGAGCTGGGCGTCACCGCCAACGACTCGTTGATGGAGCTGCTGCTGATGATCGACGCCGCCGTGGGCGCCTCGGCCCACCGCGTGATCGCGGTCACGCCGTGGTTCGGGTACTCCCGCCAGGACAAGAAGTCCTCGCCCCGGGAGCCGATCTCGGCCCGCCTGGTGGCGCGCATGCTCGAGGCGGCGGGCGTCGACCGGGTGCTGACCATGGACCTCCACGCCGGCCAGATCCAGGGCTTCTTCCAGAAGCCGGTTGACCACATGACCGCGCTGTTCATGCTGACCCAGTACTTCCTGGACCTCGGCCTGCCCGACCTCGTGGTGGTGGCGCCCGACGCCGGCCGGGTGAAGCTGAACAAGAACTTCGCCTCCAAGGTGGGCGCCGAGCTGGCGATCCTCGACAAGGAGCGCCCGGCCCAGCAGGTCGCCGAGATCGGCTACGTGATCGGCGACGTGCGGGGCAAGACGGCGGTGATCGTGGACGACATGATCGACACCGGCGGGACACTCGCCGCGGCCGCCAAAACGGTCAAGGAGGAGGGCGCCGCGCAGGTGTACGCGGCGGCCACCCACGGCGTGTTCTCCGGCGACGCCTTCTCGATCCTGCGCGCCTCCGAGCTCGAGGAGATCGTCGTGACCGACACGATCCCGGTGGGGGCGAACCGCCCCGACAACGTGCGCGTGCTCCCCTGCGCCGAGCTGCTCACCGACTCGATCCGCCGCATCTTCGTCGACGACTCCGTCAGCGAGGTCTTCGGCGGCGAGAACCAGCTGTTCTGAGCGGCTGCCCCTGAGTCAGGGGCCGTTCGCGGCGTTCGTCGCTAGCCGGACGCGTCGTCGGTCCGCGACACGACATCGTCGACGAGCTCCTGGAGTTGTCGCTTGATCGCCTCCAGGTCCGCGTCACGAGTGATCTCCATGCGGATGTGCGAGTGGCTGAGCTTCGCGTCTTCGATGGGGCCGCCGACCACCTCGAGGCCCACCAGCGCGTCAGCGAGCGAGGTTCGCGTGCCCTCTGCGATTTCCTCGGGAAACGGGACGTTCACCCGCCGGGTGCGGTCGTCGACCGGGTGGAACGTCGCGTGGTCCCAGTCGAGCGTCAGCGTCACGATCGTGCGGTCGTCGCGGTTGGCACGCGGCGAGAGGCTAACGCGTTTGTCCCCGAGGGAGCGGTTATCGCTTCGCTGCGGCCAGGCCGACGATCACGTGGGTCGGCAGCAGCTCCGGGGTGGTGCCGTCCTCGATCAGCGCAGCCACACGCGACAGCGTTGCTGCCCGTTCCGGTTCCGGCAGCGCCGCGATCCAGCTCATCGAGCCGACGTAGGCCACCATCCGCTCGAGGCTCGCCTTGCGCCACCAGGTGATGCGCAGCTCGCGGGGCTCCTCGAAGCTACCGCTCTCGAGCAGCAACTGCTGCCATGGCGGCCCCTCGAAGTGGGGGTGGGCCGGACGCAGTTCGGCCAGCAGCCCGCCGACGGCCTCGCCCCAGGAGGTCTCGCTCCAGTCGGGCACGGTCGTCAGCACCGCCAGGCCGCCGCCCTCGCTGAGCACGCGCGCGATCTCGGCGAGGGCGGGGGCGTGGTCGAACCAGTGGATCGCGTCCGCCACCGTGACCGCCGCCACCGAGTCGTCGGGCAGCGGGATCGCCTCCGCAAGTCCGTCGCGGACCCGCTCAGCGCCCACGCTCGCGGCGAGCCGCTCGCGCAGGGCCTGCTGGGGCTCGACCGCGATCACGTCGAGGCCGGCGCCGACCAGCGCACGGCTCAGCTTGCCGGTGCCCGCCGCGAGGTCGAGCACCGTGGCCCCGGGCCCCAGGCCGAGCTCTCCCGTCAGCGCCCCCACCACCCCCGGCGGGTACTCAGGGCGCCCGAGCTCGTACTCGTCCGCCACGGAGGCGAACCGGTCGGCGAGCGGATGCAGCCCCATCTCGCCGCAGTGTAGGTCCGCAACGGCGCCCGTGCGTACGCCCGCCGCCTATCGTCTGGGCGGTGTCCGAGGCCTCCCCACCGCAACCCGCGAGCGCCCCGCCCGCCGTCGAGGGCCCGCCCGCCGGCGAGGCCCCACCCGCTGGTGAGGGTTCGCCCCCCGGCCACGCTCCGCTGGGCGCGGCGCGCCGCAGATCCCCCTGGTTGCGCCCCAAACGCCTGCTGCTGATCGCCCTCGGCGTTTTCCTGTTCCTGGCGATCAGCGGAGAGCTCGCCCGCTTCTTCTCGGTCGAGAACCTCGAACGCGACGAAGACCTCGCGCTGATCCAGGCGGAGGCCCGGGGTGACGTCGCGGGGATGGCCGCCCGCCTGAGCGGCTGCCGTGATCATCCGGCGTGCGTGGCCCGGCTGCGCCGGATCGATGCCAACCCGCGGGTGCGACGGCCCGGCAGCGTGAAGATCCTCGACCTCGAATCGAAGACCGCCTACTCGCTCACCGGCTCCAGCGGCCCCAGTCGGGTCGCCTGGACGGTGATCGGGACGCTGCCCGTGATCCAGTGCGTGCAGATCAGGCGTACCGGCAACTTCCTCACCGGGATCAAGCTGCAACTGCTCTCGATCACCCCTCCGATCCAAAACGAAGCCGATTGCTAGAGTCGATTTCCTCGCCGATGGCCTCGTCCACCACCAAACTCCACGTCACCAGCCGCACCGCCGACGGCTCCCGGGCCGCCCGCCGGCTGCGCCGCCGGGGGCAGGTCCCCGGGATCGTGTACGGCGGCGGGGCCGAGCCGATCGGGATCGAGGTGGACGCCCGCGAGCTGCGACTGGCCCTCGCCGCCTCCGGCGCGGTGCTCGACCTCAGCGTGGACGGAGGCAAGAGCACGCCGGTCGTCCTCAAGGACGCCCAGCGCGACCCCGTGCGGGGCGACACCAGCCACGTGGACCTGCTGAGGGTGCGCCTGGACGAGAAGATCCGCTCGGTCGTACCGATCGAGCTGTCCGGCACCGAGGACGCGCCCGGGGTCAAGCAGGGGGGCGTGCTCGAGCAGATCACCCGCGAGCTCGAGGTGGAAGCGCTTCCCACGGCGATCCCCGAGTCGATCGTGCACGAGGTCGGCGAGATGGAGATCGGCGAGACGATAATGCTGTCCGCGCTGAGGGCCCCGGAGGGCGTAACGCTCGTCGGCGACCTCGAGGAGACCGTGCTGGCGACCCTGTCACCGCCCAAACTGCAGACGGAAGTCGAAGAGGAAATCGAGGCCGAGACCGAGGTCGTGGGCGAGGCGGAGGGCGCCGAGGAGGCCGAGGCCGGCGCGGCGGAGACCTCCTCCGGAGAGGAGTAGCGGCCGCTGCGGCGCCCCTTTGGTGGTGGCGGGGGGACCGTCGACTGGCTGATCGTCGGGCTCGGCAACCCGGGTCGCGAGCACGCCGGCACCCGGCACAACGTGGGCTTTCTGGTCGCCGACGAGCTCGCCGAGCGCTGGCAGCTCCCGTCCGGCAAGGAACGCTTCCGTGGCCGCCTGCGCCAGGGCCGCCCGCCGGGGCCGCTGAGCGACGGCCGCCGCCCTCCCGCGGTGGCGATCCTGTCCCCCCAGACCTACATGAACGACGCCGGCCGCTCCGTCGGCCCGGCCCGGGGGGCGCTGAAGGTCCCCCTCGACCACTTGCTCGTCGTGCACGACGAGATCGACCTGCCGTTCGGCCAGCTGCAGCTGCGCATCGGCGGAGGCCTCGCCGGCCACAACGGACTGAAGTCGATCAGGCGGGGGCTAGGCAGTGCGGACTTCGGGCGCCTGCGCGTCGGGGTGGGACGCCCCGACTCCACCGATCCGGACGTCGTCTCCGCGTGGGTGCTCTCGCGCTTCAGCGAGAGCGAGGATGAGGTCTCCGGGCTCGTGCGAGCCGCGGCCGACGAAGTCGAGCGGGCGGTCTTGGGTGGACGGGCCTCCGAGCAGGTGAGCCCCTGATGGCGGCCGAGGGCTCGCTGCGCGCGCTGCTCGGGCTCGTGGCGGAGGACGAGCAGGCGCTCGCCCTGGCTCGCGACGGCGGCCACGCGTACGTGTCCTCGGCGCTTCGCCCCTACGCCGTGGCGGCGCTGGTGGACATCGACGAGCAGGCCCGGGAACGGCCAACGCTGGTGGTGGTCGGCGACGATCGCGCGGCGCGAGACCTGGCGGCGGACCTGCGCGGCTGGCTGGCGCCCCGGCGGGTGCGG
>DATJBO010000025.1:0-9046 GCA_035515315.1 Solirubrobacteraceae bacterium | reverse complement strand
GGCCCTTCCAGGCGGCTGCTGGAGCCGACGCCGCGGTGGTCGTAGACGATCACCTCGAAGCTCTCGCGCAGCCGCGAGAGGAACGGCTCCCCCCAATGCAGGGCGGTCCCGCTCATCCCCATGATCGCCAGCAACGGCGGGCCTTCGCCGCTGCGCTCGTAGTCGAGCTGGATCTCGCCCACCCTGGCCTTGGGCATGGCCGGATCCTACTGGGCGTGGGCGAGCGGGAGGGCGAGCTGGGCCGCCGGCGGTGGAGCGAGCGCAGCCGGCCCCGCCGCCGGCTCCGCATCCGGCGCGCTCCCCGCGTCCTGCGCCGCGGTGGCGGCGGCCAAGCCGGCCACTCGCACCCCGAGGAGCCTCACCGGGCGCGGCGGGGCGTACTCGTCGAGCAGTCGCAGTGCCTCGGCGGTCACGAGCTCCGTCTCGTCGGTGGCCGTCGCCAGGGTGTGCGCACGGGTCACGGTCGTGAAGTCGTCGAGCCGCACCTTGATCGAGATCGTGCGTCCCCGCCGACCGTGACGGCGCAGGCTCGCGCACAGCTCCCCCGCCATCCGCGAGAGCGCCTCGTGGAGCTGCTCGCGGGCGGCGATGTCGTGGTCGAAGGTGCGCTCCCGGGACTCCGATGCGACCTTGCGGGGCGCTCCCACGCCGCCGTCGGATTCGAATCTCCCGCGGCGGCGCAGCTCCCGTCCCATGCGCGGGCCGAAGCTGGCCGTGAGGAGGCTCTCGGGGGCGTCGGCCAGCGCGGCGAGGGTCGTGATCCCCAGCGCGCCCAGGCGCACAGAGGTCTTCGGTCCGATCCCCGGCACCAGACCCGGGGGTGAGCTGGCGAAGCGCTGGCATGCTTGCTCGCGGGTCAGGGCCACCATCCCGGCCGGCTTCTCGGCATCCGAGGCGACCTTCGCGACGAGCTTGTTGGGGCCGATGCCCACCGAGCAGGTGAGGCGGGTGGAGGCCTTGATCTCGGCCACCAGCCTGCGCATCGCCGCCCGCGGGGAGAACAGGCCCTCGACGTCGAGGTAGGCCTCGTCGAGCCCCACCACCTCGACCCGCTCAACGTGCTCGCGGACGACCGCCATGATGCGGGCCGACGCCTCGCGGTAGAGGGCGAAGTCCGGGGGCAGGAACACGGCCTCGGGGCACAGCCGCCGTGCGCGCGAGGCGGGCATCGCCGAGCCGACCCCGTGACGGCGGGCCTCGTAGCTGGCGGTCGTGACCACCGCCCGGGGGCCGGAACCGGAGACCACCACCGGCCGCCCGCGCAGCTCGGGATGGCGCAGCAGCTCGACCGACACGTAGAAGGCGTCCGCGTCCAGGTGCGCGACCCGCAGGGTGCTGTCGGTTGCGCTCACGGGCACCGAATCTAGCGCCGCTCGCGGCGGCCGCAGACACCGCCCGGTGATCCCGGATAGGCTGTTCGAAAGAGCGCCAGATGGACCTGACTTTCAGCCCAAAGGAGACGGCCTTCCGAGACGAGCTGCGCAGCTGGCTGGCCGACAACCCGCCCGACCCCGAGCCGGTGGACGGCGGCGAGGACGCCCGCAACGCGTGGCGCAAGGACTGGCAACGGCGCCTGTACGACGCTGGCTGGGCGGCTCCGGCGTGGCCCGTGGAGTACGGCGGGCGGGGCGCCACGCTGACCGAATCGGCGATCTACTACGAGGAGATCGGCCGCGCCCGGGTCCCGCTCGCGGCGAACACGCTCGGCATCCTGCTCGGCGGGCCGACGCTGATGGTGTGGGGCACCGACGAGCAGAAGGAGCGCTACCTGCCCCCGATCCTGTCCGCCGAGGAGATCTGGTGCCAGGGCTTCTCCGAGCCCGACGCCGGGTCCGATCTCGCGTCGCTGAAAACGCGCGCCGTCAAGGACGGCGACGAGTGGGTCGTGACCGGCCAGAAGGTGTGGACGAGCGGGGCCCACTACTCGAAGTGGTGCATGCTCGTGGCCCGCACCGACACCGAGGCCGCCAAGCACAAGGGCCTCACGTACTTCCTGATGGACATGGACCAGGACGCCGTGGTCGTGCGTCCGCTGCGCCAGATCACCGGCGAGGCGGAGTTCAACGAGCTGTTCATCGAGGAGGCCAGGATCCCCGACGCGAACGTCGTGGGCGGCGTGGGCAACGGCTGGAAGGTCGCCCTCACGACGCTCATGAACGAGCGTGCCGGCCTCGGTTTCGCGCTGCAGATCCGCCTGCGCCAGCTGCTCGACGACGTGATCGCCGAGGCCGCCCGCAAGGGCCTGCTGGAGGACCCGCTGTACGCGGACGCGCTCGCCGACATCCACGTGCGCTGCGAGTCGATCCGGCTGCTCGCCTGGAAGGGGCTGACCGACGTCGAACGCTACGGCCAGCCCGGGCCCGAGGGGTCGCTCGTGAAGTGGCTGTGGTCGGAGACCAACCAGCGCCTCACCCAGCTCGCGGCCGACGTGATCGGCGCGGACGCCTTCACGTTCGGGGACAGCTGGAGCTACGAGCTGCTGCGCGCGCGGGGCAACACGATCGAGGGCGGCACCACCGAGGTGCTCAAGAACATCGTCGCCGAGCGCGTGCTCGGCCTGCCGCGGCTGAAGGCCGCCGCCTAGGGACATGGACTTCGGGTTCACCGACGACCAGCGCGAGATCCAGCGCACGGCGCGTTCGCTGCTGGGGGAGCGGGCGAAGCCCGAGCGCGTGCGCGAGCACGCCGAGGCGCGCACGACCGATCGGGAGCTGTGGCACGAGCTGTGCGAGCTCGGCTGGCCCGGGATCGCGATCTCCGAGCAGTACGGCGGCGGTGGGCTCGGGCGGATCGAGCTGTCGATCCTCTGCGAGGAGCTGGGACGGGCGGTGGCGCCGGTCCCGTTCCTGCCGTCGACGATGGCCTCGACGTTGATCGAGCATGCGGGCTCGCCCGAGCAGCGCGAACGGTGGCTGCCAGGACTCGCCTCCGGGGAGTCCCTGGGCGCGCTGGGCGGCTCGAGCGACGGGACCGCGGACCTGGTCGTCGGGGCAGGCGAGGCGGACGTGATCGTGCTGGTGGACGACGAAGGCCGGGCGCGGCTGGTGGCCGCCGGCGAGGCCGAGATCACGCCGCTGGAGGCGATCGACCCCACCCGCTCGGCCGCGCGGGTGCGCGCCCAGCGCGGCGATGAGCTGCCCGGAGACGTACCCGGGGGCGTGGACCGGGCGCTGGTGGCGATCAGCTCCGAGCTCGTGGGCGTCTGCGAGCGGGCGCTGGAGATGACCGTCGCCTACGTCAAGGACCGCAAGCAGTTCGGGGTGCCGGTGGGCGCCTTCCAGGCGGTCTCCCACCGCTGCGCACAGATGCTGCTGGACACCGAGAAGGCCCGCTCGGCCACCGCCTTCGCCGCGTGGAGCGCCGGCGCCGACCCCGACGGCCTGGCCGAAGCCGCGGCGATGGCCAAGGCCGCGGCGTCCGACGCCGGTCGCGAAGTGACGGCCAGCGCGATCCAGGCCCACGGCGGGATCGGCTTCACCTGGGAGGCCGACGTGCACTGGCTGTTCAAGCGCGCCCAGCTCGACGCCGCGATGCTCGGCGGCGGCGCGCGCCAGCGGGCGCGCCTCGCCGCGATCCTCGCCGAGAAGCTCACCGCCGCCGCCCCGGCCTGAGCGCGTGAGCGAGCCGGTCCGCGTGATCGAGCCGCTGCCCCGGGGGCGCAATCCCTTCGACGAGTCGGGGGTCACGCGCGACGCGTCGGGGCGGGCGCGCTACAGCGACCGACCCCCCTCGCTGGCGGCGATGCTGGCGACCAGCGTCGACCGCGATCCCAAGGCGCCGGCGCTGCTGGAGGTCGGCGGCGCGAGCTGCACCTACGACGAGCTGTGGGAGCGCTCGGCCCGGGTCGCCGGCGGGCTGCGCGAAGCCGGCATCGCAGCCGGAGACCGCGTGGCGATCAGGCTGCCCAACGGCATCGACTGGGTGCTCGCCTTCTTCGCCACCCAGCTGCTCGGCGCGGTCGCGGTCCCGGTGAACACCAGGTTCAAGGAGGAGGAGGTCGCCTACGTGGTCGAGGACTGCGAAGCCGCCTACACCTTCCAGCCTGATGCGGAGCTGCCCAGCGGGGACCGGGTCGAGCCGGCCGAGCAGGGCCCCGACGACCTCGCGGCGATCTTCTACACGAGCGGCACCACCGGCTTTCCCAAGGGGGCGATGACGTCCAACGAGAACTTCCTCACGAACAGCGAGAACGCGTTCCGTTGCCTGTCCACCGAACGCCACGAAGGGCCCAACATCTCGACGCTCGTGTCGGTGCCGCTGTTCCACGTGACCGGCTGCAACAGCCAGCTGATCCCCGTGCTCGAACTGGGGGGCCGAGTCGAGATTCTCGCCAACGGGCTCGACCTCGAGGGCTTCTGCCGCGCGATCGACCCGGGCGGCGTCAACCAGCTCGTGTCGGTGCCCGCGATCTACCACGCCCTGCTGCGCTTTCCCGGCTTCTCGGAGATCGACGTCAGCGGTGTGCGCTGGGTCTCATACGGCGGCGCCCCGATCGACGAGGCGCTGGTGGCGCGAATCATGAGGGCGTTCCCGAACGCACGGGTGGGCAACGGGTTCGGGCTCACCGAGACCTCCTCGCTCACCTCGTTCCTGCCCCATGAGGAGGCCACCGCCCACGCCGATTCGGTCGGCTTCGCGATGCCGGTCGTGGACCTCTCGATCGACGATCCTGATCCCGTCAGCGGGATGGGCGAGCTGTTCGTGCGGGGCCCGAACGTCGTGCGGGGCTACTGGAAGAAGCCGGAGGCGACCGCCGAGACGTTCACGGATGGCTGGCTGCACACGGGCGACGTGGCGCGCGTCGACGAGGACGGGCTGCTGTACATCGTCGACCGCAAGAAGGACATGATCAACCGCGGCGGCGAGAACGTGTACTCGATTGAAGTGGAGAACGTCCTGGCCAGCGCCCCGGCGGTGGCCGAAGCGGCGGTGGTGGCCGTGCCCGACGACATGATGGGCGAGAAGGTGGGCGCGGTGCTGGTCGCCGTGGGCGGGCGGCAGATCGACATCAACCAGGTGTTGCGCCACTGCAAGCAGCACCTCGCCGACTTCAAGGTGCCCCAGTACCTCTCGATCCGCGAGGACGCGCTGCCGCGAAACCCGGCGGGCAAGCTGCTGAAGGGACAGATCCGCAAGGACACCCGCTGGGGCAAGGAATACCGCTAGGGCATCCAAAGCGAGGGGCAAGAGCATGGCAATGGTTCACACGGTCCAGGGACCGGTCGACAGCAGCGAGCTGGGGGTCGTGCTGATCCACGAGCACGTCCGCTTCCGCGACGAGGCGGTGGCCGACCAGTGGCCCAACATGTACGACGACGAGGCCGAGCTGGCCGCCGCCCTGGAGGCGGTCGAAGCGGCCAAGGACCGCGGCGTGCGCACGATCGTCGATCCCACCGCGATGTTCGGCGGCCGCGACGTGCGCTTCATGCGCACGGTGGCCGAGCGGAGCGGCGTGCAGATCGTGCCCTGCACCGGGATCTACAGCTACGACTACCTCCCCCACTACTTCGAGAATCGCGACGTGGACGTGATGGCCGACCACTTCGTGGCGGACATCGAAACGGGGATCCAGGGAACCGACATCAGGGCCGCGTTCCTGAAGTGCGCGGCCGATGCCGCGGGGGTCACCGAGCGGGTCGAGAAGATCCATCGCGCGGTGGCACGCGCGAGCGTGCGCGCCAACGTACCGATCATGGCCCACTCGATGCCGGCGGTCCAGACCGGCCCGCGCCAGGTCGACATCTTCGAGGAGGAGGGCGTGCCGCTCGACCGCGTCCAGATTGCCCACTGCGGGGATACCGACGACGTCGGCTACATCGAGGCGCTCATCGACCGCGGCGTGTACGTGGGCCTCGACCGCTACGGGCTGGAGATGTTCCTGCCGATCGACAAGCGCAACGCCACGGCCGCCGAGCTGCTGCGGCGCGGGCACGCCGAGCGCCTGATGGTCTCCCAGGACTTCTGCGCGTTCATCGACTGGTTCCCCGCCGAGGCGCCGGAGACCTTCGAACACAGCGGGGCGATCCGGAACTGGTCGATGACGCTCGTGTTCGACGAGGTGGTGCCCGCGCTGCGCGAGATGGGGGTGATGGACGACGCCGTGTTCAACACGATCTTCGTCGAGAACCCCGCCCGCTGGCTGACCTCCGGGCGCTGAGTCGCCGGCCGGATACTCCGTCCGGATGTCCGATGAGAGCGTGGCGGTCGTGCGTCGGGCGGTCCAGGCGCTCCAGGAATCCGCACGGTGCGGGGAGCTGACGGCGTCGCTTCGCGAGCTGTGCGACCCCGACATCCACATCGACGGATCGCGGCGGGTGTTCAACCCGGACGTGTACGACGGTCACGCCGGCATGGCCCGGCTGGTGCGGGAGATGCACGACGCGTGGGAGGAGTTCTCGCATTCGACTGAGCGAGTCGTCGACCTCGGTGATCGGGTCCTGTCGATCCAGACGATCGCGGGGCGGGGGCGTGCGAGTGGTGTCGACGTGGGCGCTCGCTCGGGACTGATCTGGACCGTACGTGATGGACGGGTCACGCGCGTCGAGGTGTTCGGAGACGCGGACGAGGCGATCCGCGCCGCAGGGCTGAGCTCGGGACCTTCTTGAGCGCGGCGCCCGATGCCGATTACAGCGACGCTTCGAACGGCGTACCCGATTCGGAGTCGTCGAGGGCGGCTTCCTCGCCGCTCACGTGGATCGCCCCTTTCGCTGCAGCAGCGGTGAGGGCGAGCAGTGTCAGGCAGCTCGCCGCCAGGACCCTGACTCTCCCCATGAAGACCCTCCTCGCCTTCGCGCAACGGGATGCCCGACCGGCCCAGCCATCGATGGAGCCGCCGACGGTCGCCCACCGAGGACCACGCGCGTGCGGATCCCGGTCAACGCGCTTTGCGGGAAGGACACGCCCCCCGGGTCGGGGCGAGCCGTTTAGCTGTCCGGAGGCCGTGCCAGCATCGAGATGACCTTCACGACGAAGGTCCCTCCAAAGCAAACCGGGAGGGCCGCTCGACCCCCATCCCCAGGCGGCCCTCCCCTTTATCCAAGCCGCTCGCCGGCCGCGGGAAGGTCCTCGGGCGCAACGAGCAACTCGGGGCCCTCGGGCGCGGCGCCCGGCCGGTTGACGGCCGGGTTCGCCGGTCGAGCGCTGAGGCGCTCCGACGGCAGCGGTCCGCACAGCGAGAGCGCGTCCTCGGCGCCCAGCGCGGGGTCGAGCCACGCCTGCTGGGCCTCCTCGTCGGCCAGGATCACCGGCATCCGGTCGTGGATCGCGGCGGCGGTCCGGTTCGCGGAGGCGTCACACGTGAGCAGCGTGACGCTGACCACCCACTCCCCCAGCACCTTGGCCGGCGTCCACAGGGAGGCGAAGGCGAACGGGACGCCGCCGTCGACCTGAAAGAAGAACGGCTGACGGGGGCCGAGCTCGGCGCGGGAGCCGCGGCGCTCGGGTGCAAGCCACTCGAAGTAGCCGTCGGCCAGCTGCAGGGCACGGCGAGAGGCCTTCGGGATCAGCGCGCGGTAGGCGGGCGTGCGAGTGACCGTCTCCATGCGGGCGTTGATCATCCGGCCGGAGCTGTTCAGGTCCTTGGCCCAGGGCGGGACCAGGCCCCACCGCAGCAGCCTCGCCGTGTGCCCGTCGCGGCCGTTGACGATCGCCAGCACCTCTTCGGTGGGGGCGATGTTGAAGCGGTGCGTGCCGGCGTCGCCCTGGATCGGCACGCGGAAGCGGTCGTTCAGCTCTTCCGGTCCCGCCGTGTTGGTGTAGCGCCCGCACACGGTTCGAGCTTATTGGGGCGCCAGCTGGAGGTCGTGAGCCGGTAGAGGACGTGGGGAGCGAGCGGGTGCTCGGCCGCCAGGCGTGGGTGCAGGAAGTCCTCCGCCGCGTCGTGCTGCATCCCGAGCCTCGCCATCAGCCGTCGGGAGCGCTCGTTGCCCACGGCCGTGTAGGCGACGAGCTCGGGCAGGTCGAGCTTTCCGAAGGCGTACTCGACGGCGGCCCGAGCCGCCTCGGTCGCGAGCCCCCGGCCCCACAACGGGCGTGCCAGGCGCCACCCGAGCTCGGTTGCAGGCGCGAACGGCATGTCGGGGGGCACAGGAGCGATCCCGACGAAGCCGCCGAACGCCGTCTCCCCCGATACCTCCAGCGCCCAGAATCCGTAGCCCCGCTCCTCGAGCCCGCACTGGATGGTCTGCATCAGCTCCGCGCTCTGTGCAGCCGAGTGCGTGTGCGGGAAATGCTCCATCACCTCCGGGTCCGCACCCATCGCGGCAAACGGGGCGAGGTCGTCCTCGCGCCATTGGCGCAGCAGGACCCGCGGCGTTCTGAGCTCAGCCGTTGAGCGCGACCGGGAGCGTCTTGAGCTGATTGACGAACGGGCTTTCGACGAACACGGGTTCGCCGGCGATGGCGATCTTCGGGTATCGGCGCAGCGTCTCCTCGAAGAGGATCCTCAGCTCCAGCCGCGCCAGCGCGGTCCCCAGACAGAAATGCCGCCCACCGGCCCCGAACGCCTGGTGCTCGGGGTTGCGAGTCACATCGAAGCGATCCGGATCCTCATAGCGCGTCCCATCCCGGTTGGAGGACACGTACCACATCACCACCTTCTCCCCCGCCTTGATCTGCTGGCCGTGAAGCTCGGCATCGCACGTCGCGGTACGCCGGAAGTGCGCGAACGCCGGGAACATCCGCAACGACTCCTCCACCGCCCCCGGGATCAACCCCGGGTCATCCACCAGCAGCCGCATCTGCTCGGGGTCTTCCATCAGCGCCCGCATCCCGCTGCAGTAGGTCGCCTTCGTGGAGTCGTTGCCGGCCGCCATCAACAGGAAGAAGCCCATCACGATCTCGTGCTCCTCCAGGCGGCTGCCATCCACTTCGGCGTGCACCAACACGCTCGTCAGATCATCCGTGGGACGCTCACGACGCTCCGCGATCAACGACTGGCAACGCTCGAAGATCTCCGGCACGTCTTTCTCGATCACGCCCTCCACCCCGTCGGGACTGACGTCGACGTCACCTGATCCGAGGGTGGAGTTCATGAGTCTTGCCCAGA
>DATJBO010000024.1:0-10047 GCA_035515315.1 Solirubrobacteraceae bacterium | reverse complement strand
GAGTCGGCCGACATGCGCTTGGCGCGCGACTTGCCGAACGACATCACTTTCGAGCCCCCGCCCTGGACCTGGTTCATCAGGAAGATCCAGAACCCGAAGAACAGGACGAACGGGATGATGTAGGTGAGCAGCGACAGCAGGGCGCTGCTCTTTTCGGATTCGACGTTGTAGGGGATCCCGTAGGTGCGGAGCTGCTTTTCCAGTTCGGGCGCCGACTGGCTGTTGTAGCCCGCTTCCCAGGTTTCTTTGTTCTTCAGCTTGACTTCGAGCGCTTTGCCCTTGTTCTTGAACTCGACCGAGCTGACTTCACCGTTGGGGATTTCTTTGGAGACGAGCGTCCCGTAGCTGTGGCTGCGGTGGTTGCTCGGCCCCGGATTGACCAGTTTCACGGCCAGGAACGCCAGCACGACCACGATCAGGATCGGGAACGCTGCGCTCTTGAAGAAACGGCTCATTTGGAGGTTCCAGGTGTTTCCGCCGCCGTCCAAAAAGCTCAGGCAGCCGGCCACCTAGCCTACCACGGCATTCCCTGATTTCTTGGGCCTGCAGGACCCCCTACAGGGCTCTGCGGCAGCCCCCACGGCCCCCTGCGGCGGGCCCCTCAGGCGTCCTCGAGCACCGCCACGAAGGGCAGGTTGCGGTACTGCTCGTCGTAGTCGAGGCCGTACCCGACCACGAACCGGTCGGGGATCTCGAAGCCGACGTAGCGGCTCGGCAGGTCGACCTTGCGGCGGGCCGGCTTGGTGAGCAGCGCGCACACCTCGAGGCTGCGCGGGTTGCGTGAGCCCAGGTTGCGCAGCAGGTACTGCAGCGTCAGGCCGGAGTCGACGATGTCCTCGACGATCAGCACGTCGCGCCCTTCGATCGCGGCGTCGAGGTCCTTCAGGATCCGCACCACGCCAGAGGAGTCGGTCGCCGACCCGTACGAGGCGACGGCCATGAAGTCCACCTCGACCGGGATGTCGATGTAGCGCATCAGGTCGCTCAGGAAGAACACGGCGCCCTTCAGCACCCCCACCAGCAGCAGCGAGCGGCCCGCGTAGTCACGCGAGATCTGATCCCCCAGTTCGGCCACCCGCCGGCGCAGGTCCTGCTCGTTCACGAGCGTCTCGCCCAGGTTGGGCGTCGGTGAGACACGTGCGAACGTGGCCACGGGTGCAGTCTAATCCCGACGCGGCGGGAGCTTGACCATTTCAAGCACGCCGCCCTCGACGACCGCCCCCACGCTGCCGCCGATGTGCAGCTCGGCGCGCCCGCCGCGCTCGTCGAGCTCGAGGATCTCGCCCACCCGGCTGCCGGCCTGGGGCACGTAGGCGCCGGCGACGGCCTCGGCCAGGTGGACCACGATCATCCGCGCCAGCGCCCTCGGGAGCGCCCGCAGGCGCGCGGCCTCGATGCTCGCCCGGCCGTCCAGCTCGGCGGACACGAGACCGTCGAGCAGCTCGGTCTCCTCGCGCAGCAGCTCCGCCGTGCGCAGCAGGTTCGCCTCGGCCGCGGGGTGGACCGCACGCAGCGCGGGCAGCACCCCCTCCCGCACCCGGGTGCGGGCGAAGCGCTCGTCGCTGTTGCTCTCGTCCTCGCGCCAGCCCAGGCCGCGCTCGCGGCAGTAGGCCGCGGTCTGCTCGCGGGTCATGCCCAGCAGGGGACGCACCAGGCGGCCCTCGCGGGCCGGCATCCCCAGCAGCGCCCGGCGTCCGGGCGAGGCTGCCAGCCGGTAGACGATCGTCTCGACCTGGTCGCTGGCGGTGTGACCGGTGGCGAACCGGCCGCCGCGCCCGCCGGCCAGCCGCCTGGCCTCGCGATAGCGCACCTCCCGCGCCCAGGCCTGCAGGTTCCCGGCCGCCGGCGGCCGCTCGGCCGCCGCCGCGTGCACCCGCAGCTCGACGCCGAGCTGCTCGCACGTGCGCCGGCAGTGCTCCTCATCCTCCCCCGCCGCGGCACGCAGGCCGTAGTTGACGTGCAGGGCGCACACGCGCTCGGGCCCCAGCAGCGACACCGCGACGTCCAGCAGGCAGGTCGAGTCCCGCCCCCCGGAGTACATCGCCAGCAGCGGGCCTCCGGGCGCGATCAGCCCCTCCTCGCGGACGCGGGCACGCAGCTGCTCGACGCTCATGCCACGCGGCTACTCGTCGAGGGGGCCCACGCCGCTACTCCCCCGGGCGCGCCACCGTGAACAGCTCGGTGGCGTCGGAGAAGCCCTTCAGGGCCACCTCCCCGATGCGGTGGAACTCCAGCCCGTCGGTGCCCATCGCCACGTCGACCACCGGCCGCGTGGCGAGCACCTCGCCCCCGGCCGCCCGCGCCACCACGCGGGCTGCCTGGTTGACCTCGCGGCCGTAGTAGTCGCCGTCGCGGTAGAGCACCTCGCCGTAGTGGATCCCGATCCGCGGGGCGGGCTCGCCCGGGACGATGTCCGACTGCAGCCGCACCGCCCAGCCGGCCAGCGCCGCGGGGTCGGTGCCGATCACCATCACCTCGTCGCCCAGCGTCTTGATCACGCGGGCATCGGCGGGCAGGCTCTGGCCGGCCGCCTCGACGAACCGCTCCACCGTCCGTACGGCCTCCTCGTCGCCGCGCTCGACGGTCAGCCGCGCGTAGCCGGCGAGGTCCGCGAAGGCGATCGCGACCCGCAGGCGCCCGTCCTCGCCGTGGCCGTCCCCCAGCTCCGCCTCGACGTGCCCGATCAGGTCCTGCTCGATGAAGTGGCTCAGCAGGCGGTCGTGGACGTAGCCCAGCAGGGGCACCACGAACGGGATCAGCTCGCGGACCATCTCTTCCATCTCTTCGCCGATCTCCGCACTCGGGATGCCGGCGCGCATCAGCGGCTCGTGGACGTATAGGTGCACGAGCCGCACCTCCGCGTCGGCGATCTGGCCGAGCGCCTGGGCGTACACGCGGGCGAGCTGCAGGAAGGCCACCGGCGGGAGCCCCACGTCGAGCATCGTGGCGACGTAGCGCAGCATCTCGACGTCCTCGTCGTTCATCGGCTCGGCGACCAGCGACGCGAGCCCCAGCGCGGCCAGGATCCGCTGGATCATGGCCGCCTGCAGCCCCGTGCTGCGGGACACCTGGCGCAGCGTGTAGCGGCCCTCCGTACGCCGCAGGAGGCTCTCGATCGGGCCGATCGCCAGCTGGCCGGCGTCGCTGGCCTGCTTGATCTGCTCCAGCGAGTGACCCCGCGCCCGCAGCCTGGCGACCACCCTCACGTATGCGGCCGCGGCGAGCGTCCAGCGCCCGTCGTAGCCCGGCACGAGGCCTCTGTCGACCCAGCGCCGGACGGTGCCGGGCGACACCCCGGCCCCGGCGGCGACCCGCTCGAGCGTCAGCTCGCCCGCCCCGTCGACGGGGTCGCCCGCGCTCATCGGCCCTGCGGGTTGGGATCCGGGCATGCGCTGTCCCCCATCGCCCCTCCAGTCTAGAGTCGCGATCCTGTCCCGCGGAGAGTCCCTGCACCTGCGCCCGACCGCGCCCCTCAGCGAGCGGGTGCTGCTGCCCGGCGACCCCGGCCGGGCGCTGATGCTGGCCCAGGCGCTGCTCGAGGAGCCCCGCATGTTCAACCACCACCGCGGCCTGTGGGGCTACACCGGCACCGCCCCCGACGGGGCGGCCGTCACGATCCAGGCCACCGGGATGGGCGGCCCGTCCTCGGCGATCGTGCTGGCGGAGCTGATCGCGCTGGGGGCCCGGCGGGCGATCCGCGTGGGGACCTGCGGCGCCCTCGCCGCGGGCCTGGAGCTGGGCTCGCTGGTGATCGCCTCCGAGGCGATCTGCGCCGACGGGACCTCCCGGGCGCTCGGGGCCGGTGAGCGCGCCTCCGCCGACGGCGCGATCACGGCAGCCCTGCAGCGCGCGGCGCCCCGCGCCCGTGCGGGGGCCGTGATCAGCGTGGATCTCTTCTACGACGCCGACCTGACACGCGCGGGCGGAGCGCTGGCGGTCGAGATGGAGGCCGCCGCGCTGTTCGCCCTCGGCGCGCGAGAGGGGATGGCCGTCGGCTGCGTGCTGGCCGTCTCGGACACCTTCGACGAGCGCGGCGCCCGCGAGCGGATCGGCGACCACGGGCTGCAGGAGAGCGCCGAAGCGATGGGGCGCGCCGCCGTGGCAGCGCTCATCGACGGCCCCTAGGACGCGTGAAGATCCCGCTCTGCCACCGCTTCGACGGCGGCGTTGGCGGGCTGTGGCGGGCGCCCACAACCCGAGGACGCGCAGGTGGCCAACAGCGTTTGACGCGCTGAGTCAGCCTTTCGGTCCGGCGGCCCCGGGCCGGGCGGGACCGGCTTTGCGCGGCGTACCCGCGGACCTCGCTTTCGCGGGTTTGCGCGTGGTGCCCGCGGCCTTGGACCGGGCCCTCGCGGCTTTGCCCTTGGCGGCCGCCGCCCTGCGCGGGGCACTCGTGGTCTTCGGCCGGGCTCCCGCCGCGGCGCTCGAGGACTCGGCGGAGGTGGTTCCCGCAGCCGGGGCGCTGCGGCCGGTGGTGCCCGCCACGGCCCGCACCGGTGCATCGGCGGCACGCTGGAGGCGGTCGAGCAGGAGATCGAGCTTGCCGAGGAGGGCGTCGAGCTGCTGCTCGACGTGCTCCAGGCGGGCCTCCAGTTCGGCGGGGGCGCGGCGCTCGGCCAGGCGCGAGCTGTCCAGCCGCTCGACCCCGTCCTCGATCGACTCCAGCCGCTGGGAGAGGGACCTGATGCGGCGGGTCAGCCGTTCGATGTCGGCGGCGGAGGGAAGGTTGAGCGCGCCGAGCGCGACCTCCTGGGCCTGCGCGGCCTTCTCGCGGGCGTCGAAGGCCCTCCCGATCGCCCCGGTGAAGAGCGGGCTTTCGAGCAGTTCCGAGAGCGCCCTGCCGAGCCGCTCCTCGGCGTTGCCGCCGAGGCGGTCCCGCAGGCTTCTGACGGGGCTGGCGATGTCGTCGCTGGAGGTGGGCTCGTGCATGCTCGAGGAGGCGGTGCGCCGACGGCGGCGGCGGGCCTGTGCTGGCGCCGGGTCGGTGCGCGCTGGGAAGGATACGGTGCACGCGTGGCGCCGCGGCTGTTCGTGTTCGTCCAGCTCGAGTTCCCGTGGGTGCTCGGGCTCGCCGGCGGGCGCTACCTGATGCGCTCCCGGTCCGGTGGAGACCCGGAACACGTGGTGGTGGTCGAGGCCGAGCGCCCGCGCGAGGACGCATCCGGCGCCGGCGAGACCGGGATCATGGTGATCGACCCTGTGTCGCTGTCGGCCGAGCATCAGGCGCAGGCATGGCTCCAGGACGTCTTCCGCGACCCGGGCCGCGCGGTGAGCGAGACGATGGAGGTCGTCAACCGCGTCGTCTACCTGCACCGGCTGGCGGCCGCCGACCCCCACGTGCACGAGCTCGCTGCCACGCAGGCCGCCGCCGCCCGCGCCGGCTGGGGCGAGGGCGAGCAGCTCGCCGAGGGCCGCTGGAGCCACGCCCGCGAGTTGCCGCTGTCGGGTGCGGCGAAGCGGCGCTTCCTGCGCCGGCCCTCCAAACGGGAGCGAACCGAGGAGCTGTCCCACGTGGAGCACCTGGCCGCGCTCCTTGGCGCCCGCGAGCTGCCGCTCGTGTGCGAGGAGCTGGCCCTGCGGGCGCGCCTCGATCTCGACTCCGGGCGCTCCGCACATGCCGCGCTGGAGCTTCACCAGGCGCTGGCGACCGCCCTCGCCGAGCTGCGCGGCGAGGCCCGCCAGGACCTCGTGCTGCGGGTGGACGAGCTGGAGCAGCTGTCGGGCGGCGTCCGGCGCGAGGCAGAGCGCATCCTCGAGAGCGCCGAGCATGGTCCTCCCGGTGAGGAGGACACGGGACCCGACGGAGAGCTGCTGGCACACGCCCTCGGGCGCCTGGAGTCGGCGCTGCGGGCGCGCAAGCTGCGCGTCTAACCTGGACGGCGCGATGAAGCCCACCGCGACCGCGATCGGCACCTGGAGCGGGGGACGCTTCATGCATTTCGGGGAGCCGCTGGAGGAGGAGCGTCTGGTCCGGCTGCTCACGCCCGGGAACGGCATCGACACCGTGATCACGGCCGACGTGTACGGCGAGGGAGGCGCCGACCGGCTGCTGGGCGCGGCCCTGGGCGACGTGCCCCGTGAGGACTACTGCGTGGTGGGGGCGGTCGGGCACGACTTCTACGAGGGCCGGCGCGACGGGCCGAAGGGCTTCCCGCGCTTCACCGACCCGCGCCTGCGCGGGCCCGAGCGCTACGGGGAGTACCTGCGGATGGCCACCGAGCGCAGCCTCGAGCGCTGCGGGATCGACCGCTTCGACGTGCTGCTGCTGCACAACCCCGACCGCATCGGCTACTCCAGCGAGGCCGTGTGGGAGGGCATGCGGGCGCTGCGCGAGGAGGGCCTCGCGGACGCGCTCGGGGTGGCGCCCGGTCCTGCCAACGGCTTCACGCTCGACGTGATCCTGTGCCTGGAGCGCTTTGCCGAGGTGATCGACTGGGCGATGATCATCCTCGGGCCGATGGAGCCGTGGCCGGGGGAGCTCGTGCTGGGAGCGGCGCAGGCGGCCGGGGTGGGCGTGATCACGCGGGTCGTGGACTACGGCGGGCTGTTCCACGACGACGTGCTCCCCGGGCACGTCTTCGCGGCGTACGACCACCGCGGCTTCCGCCCGCAGGGCTGGGTCGAGGAGGGCCGGCGCAGGCTCGAGCTGATGCGCCCCTACGCGACTCGCCACGGTCTCACGATGCTGCAGCTGGCGTGCCTGTGGAACCTCGCACAGCCGGGCGTGCGGTGCGTGGTGCCGACGCTCATCCAGGAGGACGGTGAGGGAGCCCGGCCGGTGGAGGACAAGCGCGCCGAGCTCGCCGCGCTGGCGCAGCTGAGCGTGGACCTCGATCCGCAGGAGCTGAGCGCGATCCGCGAGATCGGGGACAACGCCGGGTGCATGGCGCTGAAGGGCGCGAGCAGCGAGCACGAGGGTCGGGAGCTGCCCGATCGATGGGGCATCTCCGACGAGCTCGGCGACGTGGCGGCACGCTGGAGGATCGATCCGGCGAGCGACCTCGTCAGGCACGAGCCCCTGCCGGCGGGGAGCTAGCCACCGGCGCCCGAAAGGCGGAACGGGGGCCCTTCGCTCGCGGAACGGGGGCCCTTCGCTCGCGGAGCTGGGACCCTTCGCCCGATGCTCGAGCAGGCCACCCAGGATGCGCCCCTGCAGCCGCAGCCGCTCGGCGAGCAGCCGCCGCAGCGGCGCGCGGGCCCGTCGGTATGGGTGGCGCTGGCGGCGATCACGCTGCTGGCGGGCACCCTGCGGCTGGTGGACCTCGGGGGCTCGCCGCTGAACCCCTTCTACGACGCCGCCGTCAGGACCATGGCGCGCTCGTGGCACAGCTTCTTCTTCGGAGCGCTCGAGCCCGGCGGGAGCGTCTCGATCGACAAGCCGCCGGTGGACCTGTGGCTGCAGGTCGCGAGCGTGAAGGCGCTGGGCTACTCGACCGCGCACCTGCTGCTGCCGGAGGCGCTGTTCGGCACGGCCGCGGTGCCGCTGCTGTTCCTCGCGGTGCGACGCATCTGGAGTGCTTCCGCGGGCCTGGCCGCCGCGCTCGTGCTGGCGCTGGTGCCGATCGAGGTGATCACCTCGCGCAGCGACACGATGGACGGGGTGATGATGGCGCTGACCGTGCTCGCGCTGCTGTGCGTGGCGCAGGCGGTGCAGGCGGGCAGCAGCGCCTGGCTGCTGGCCGGCGCGGCGGCGCTGGGGCTGGCCTTCGACGTGAAGCTGACCGAGTCGCTGGTGGCGCTGCCGGGACTGGTGCTGTTCGCGGCGATGGCGCTGCCCGGCTCGCGGCGGCGGCGCGCGTGGCAGCTGGCGGCCTCGGCGGCGGTGTACGTGATCGTCGCGCTGGCGTGGCTGGCGGCGACGCTCGCCTTCCCCGCGCACGAGCGGCCCTTCGCGGTCGGCTCCAGCAACGGCAGCGCGTGGAACGCGGCGCTGGTGTTCAACGGGGTCGACCGGCTGGAGGGCAAGCCGACCCCGGGGCAGAGCACGAGCACCGCCGATCCCCCCGGCACGCCGCCGCCCTCGCGGTACGGCGGGCTGAGCCAGAGCCGGCGCGAACAGCGGATCCCGATCCGGCCCCCCTCGGCGGGGCGCCTGCTCGACCGCGCGGGGCCGCTGTCGGGCGACAAACTCGGCCTGCTCGTGCTGGCGGCGCTGCTGCTCGGGCTGCCGTCGCTCGCCTGCGAGCTGTCGGAGCGCCGCCGGGCCGGACCCCCCGTCGGGCGCGCTGGCGGGCGGCCCTCGCCGGCGGGCGAGCGCACCCGCCTGTGGGGGCTGGCCGGCCTGGTGCTGTGGCTGGTGCTGGGGACCGCGCTGTTCAGCCAGATGGCCCACCTGCACCCGCGCTACACCGAGAGCATCACGCCGGCGGTCGCGGGGACCCTGGGGATCGGGCTCGCCTGGGCCTGCGCCCGGCGCAGCCCCCTGCGCCTGGGCGCGCTCGGCGTGTGCCTGCTCGTGGTCGTGATCTACGTCGAGCGCCTGCTGTTCGGGACCCCGCCCGTGTGGTGGGTGGTGATCGCCTGCGCGCTCGCTACGTTCGCGCTCGCGGCGTTCTCGGTAGCGGCCCTCACCGGGCCGCGGGCGCGGGCGTTGGCGCTCGGGCTGGCGCTGGCGAGCCTGCTGGCGGTGCCGGCGTGGGCCTCGGTACGGGCCATCGAACACCACACCACCGACACCAACCAGCTCGGCCTGCTGCCCCCGCGCCAGCTGGCGGCGCTGAGCGCCTACCTGCGCTCCCACCAGGGCTCTGCCCGCTACGAGGCCGCGTATGACGCGGCGACCAAGCTCGGCGCGCTCGTGGTCCACGACCAGCGCCCCCTGGTGGTGCTCAACTCGATCAACTCGAAGGTGGTCACGCCGCTGGCGCGGTTGCGGGCGCTGGCGATCGCCGGGGCGGTCCGCTACGCGGTGCTGTCGGCGCCCTGCTCGCCGCACTCCTCGCCCAGCAACCCGGACTGCTCCGCGGCGGCGCGGTGGGTCGTGGCCCGCGGCACGAACGTCACCGCACAGGCGGGTCTCGGGCCGGGCCTCACGCTGTGGCGGCTGCCGGGCGCGCCCCCCGCGACGCAGGCGAGCCGGGCGGGCTAGAGAGGGTTTGACGCTAGGCGTCGAGGGGCGCCAGCTCGAGCTCACCGGCGAGCGCCGGCAGCACGACCTCGAGGTCGCCGTCGAGGCGCACCGTCGCGATCTCGTCCAGCGGCGTGGGTCCCTGCGTGACGATCGCGACCGCGCCGCCGGCCCTGTGGGTCACCACGGGCAGCGAGGCGACGGGGTGCACCTCCAGGGAGGAGCCGATGCACAGCAGCAGCTCCGCGCGCTGGCACAGCTCGTGGGCGCGCTCGAGCGCCGCCCGGGGAAGCATCTCGCCGAACAGCACGACATCCGGGCGCATCGGCGCGCCGCAGCGCTCGCAGCGGGGAACCCCGCCGCCGGCCCCGCGCAGGCGCTCGCGGACGGCCTGCAGCGGGGCGGGGTGGGCGCAGGCCGCGCACGAGCAGGTCGCGATCGAGCCGTGCACCTCGATCAGCTCGTCGGTGCCCGCCCGGCGGTGCAGCATGTCGACGTTCTGGGTGATCACCGCGTCGAGCATCCCGGCTCGCTCCATCCGCACGAGCGCCAGGTGGGCGCCGTTCGGGCGCTTGCCCTCGAGCGTGGCGAAGCGCTCCGCGTAGAAGCCCCAGAACGCGCACGGGTCGCGCACGAACGCATCGATGTGCGCGACCTCCATCGGGTCGACGTTCTCCCACAGGCCGGTGCCGGGGCTGCGGAAGTCGGGGATGCCGGAGGGGACCGAGATGCCCGCGCCCGTGAGCGCGACGACCGAGCGCGCCTCGCGCACCAGGTCGGCCAGGCGGGCGAGCTCGGGGCTGGCGGTGGTGGCGCTCACGCGGGGACCCGTGCGATCACTAGACGCTATGGCCGTTGAGGCCGTGGTTTCTGTCTGAGGCTGGCCGGACCCTCGCGTACGTACGGGGGTTTGTCTGGCCGGAGACGGGCTCCGGCTGACCCCAGACGAAAGGGTCCGGCCATGCAGGAAACGATGACAG
>DATJBO010000023.1:0-12402 GCA_035515315.1 Solirubrobacteraceae bacterium | reverse complement strand
CGACTAAGCGGCGAGGGCGTACTCGTGAGAGTCCGCACTTATGTTTTCCCGGGTGTTTTACGAGGCCTCCCGGGACCTCGACTCGCGACCACCCTCACGGAACCAGCCACGTCGAAGCCTGTCGTCCCCAAGGGTGTTGTTGTGCTTCGAGTCTAGCGCCGCGGGGACGCCGCGCCGCGGCCGCGCCGCCAGTCGGCGGCACCGGCCAGGTGGGGCGCCTGGCCAAGTGGCCCGCCGGCTGGGCGCGCCGGCAACTCCGTCCGAGCGCAAAAGAGACGCGGTTCCGAGCCTGCCCGAGGACCCAGACCTCCGGGCTGTTAGGCCCCTCGGCGGCTGGGTGGCGCGGCCTCGCACCTCGTTGGCCTCGCTCTTGTATCAAGCCCGGTTCCGCGTCTGCAGGGCAACCTAGACGCGCCCGGAGACCCGGTCAAGAGGGTCGCCCGGGTGCTTCCCGCACGCTCCGCGGAAAAGCCGTCCCCAGGGTTCCAGCGGCGGCGCCCGGGCCCAAGCCGGGCACGAGCAACGGCCGCTGCGGCGTTGAGGGAGCCGTTAGCGAGCCTGCGAGAATGACCGGTATGGACAACCAGGACCTGACCGTCCCGACGGTGGCGGGCGTGCCCCCGGTGGCGGGCGTGCCCACGATGCCGAGCGTGCCTCCGGTGACCCGCTCCTCGCCCACGCCTGCGCCGCTCCCCCACGCCGGGGCCGAGCGGCCCGAGGAGGCCTTCGGCGAGCCGCGTCGCGGACCGGCCCGGGGCATCCGCAGGCGACTCGGCAGCGTGGCCGCCGGGATCACCGCGGCGGTGGTCAAGTTCTTCGCCGCCATCAAGGGCGTGATCCTGCTGCTGCCGAAAGCGAAGCTGCTGACCACGGCGGGCACGGCCCTGGTGTCGGTCGCCGCGTACGCGCTGTTCTGGGGCTGGACCTTCGCGGTCGGGTTCGTGGTGCTGCTGTTCGTCCACGAGATGGGTCACGTGGTGCAGCTGCGCCGCGAGGGGATCAAGGCGAGCGCCCCGATGTTCGTGCCGTTCCTCGGGGCGATGATCAGCGCGCGCTCGCTCGGCGAGAACGCGCTCGCCGAGGCCCGCGTGGGGCTCGCCGGGCCCGTGCTGGGGACGCTCGGGGCGGCAGCCTGCCTGGCCGTCGGCGAGGCAACCAACAGCGACCTGCTGCGGGCACTCGCGTACGTCGGCTTCTTCCTGAACCTGTTCAACCTGCTGCCGGTCGTGCCCCTCGACGGCGGGCGGGCGATGGCGGCGATGTCGCCGTGGATGTGGTTCCTCGGCTTCGGCGTGCTGGTGGCGATGGTGCTGCTGGTGCCGAACCCGATCCTGCTGATCATCGTCGTGTTCGCCGGCCTGGAGACCTACCGTCGCTGGAAGCTGCGCGGCACCCGTTCCCTGGAGCAGGCCGCCTACTACCGCGTGCAGCCCCGCCACCGCCTGATCGTGGCGTGCGTGTACATCGGCCTGATCGCGCTGCTCGCGCTCGGCATGCACGAGGCGCACGTCCTCTCGACGGGGACGCACAGCTTCCGCTCCCTCTAGCGGCGGGCTTCCCTGACGGCGCGTTCCATCTCGCGCTTGGTCTCCCGCTCCCGGATCGTCTGGCGCTTGTCGTAGAGGTCCTTGCCGCGGGCGAGCGCGATCTCGACCTTGGCGCGGGGACCGGAGAAGTAGATCCTCGTGGGTACCAGGGTCAGGCCGCGCTCCTGGGTGCGGGCCCCGAGGCGCTCCAGCTCGCGGCGGTGCACGAGCAGCTTGCGCGGGCGGTCGGGGTCGTGGTTCTCGCGGGCGGCCGGCCCGTATGGGGGGATGTGCACCGAGTGCAGCCACAGCTCCCCGTCGCGGATCGCGGCGTAGCCGTCCTTCAGCTGCGCCCCGGAGGTGCGCAGCGACTTGACCTCCGTGCCCTCGAGCACGATCCCCGCCTCCAGCCGCTCGCCGAGCTGGTAGCGGTGGCTCGCGTAGCGGTTCGACGCCACGTCGCCCGCACCGACCTTGCGCTTGGCTTTTCCCTTGGCCATCCGCTGTCGCTGAGCCTAGCCCGCGGGGGCGAGATCCACGCGGCCGCGGATCGCCTCCACGCGCTCCACCCGCACGCTCACCGGCTGGCCGAGGCGGATGCTCGCGCCGCTGCGCTCGCCGCGCAGGATCGTCTCCTCCCCGTTGAGTTCCCACCAGTCCCTGCCCGGGCCGCGGCCCCGCCCGTCGCGGGCCGCGGCGGCGGCCGCCAGCACCCGCACCGGGAGCATCCCTTCGAACGGCAGCTCGGATGCGGGCGATTGCTCGGGGGAGAACCCGACGAACGCCCCCGCCGAGATCAGGCCCACGACCTCCCCGCCGAACACCCGCCCGGGCCCCTCGCGGCGCAGCAGGCGCTCCAGCAGGAAGCAGCGGGCGACATCGTCGGCGTCGCGCTCGATCGTGGCGGCGTCCCGCTCGCGTTCGGAGGTCCACTCGCCGAGCTCTCCCAGCTCCGCCGTCCGCGGTGGGTGCTCCTGCTCGCCGAGCGTCGACAGCAGGGCCCGGTGGCAGACGATGTCGGGATAGCGGCGGATCGGCGAGGTGAAGTGGCAGTAGGTGCTCGCGTGCAGCCCCGCGTGGCCGATGTTCCTCGGCGAGTAGTAGGCCTGCTTGAGCGAGCGCAGCACGAGCGACCCGAACGCGATCCGCCCGTGCCCGGTCGCCCGCGTGTGCCGCTCGACGGCATGGGAGATCTGCCCGGCGAGCTCCGACGCCTGGGAGGGGGACATCGGCTCGGGCAGCGGCGGGGTGGGGACCTCCAGCGAGGCCAGCTGCTCCACCAGCCGCACGATCCGCTCGGGGTCGGGGCGCTCGTGGACGCGGTACAGGCACGGGGTGCCGCTGGCCGCGAGCCGCCTCGCGACGGCTTCATTGGCGGCGATCATCAGGTTCTCGATCAGGTGGTGGGCCTCCGTCTGCACGCGCGGCTCGATCGCCACCGGCTCGCCCTGCTCGTCGAAGCTGAACTCGGGCTCCTCGGATCCGACCGTCAGCGCCCCCGCCCGCTCGCGCGCCCGCGCCAGCTCCCCCGCGACGGTCCGCGCCCGCGCCAGCGGCAGCGCCCACGGGTCCTCGGCGCGCTCCTGCCCGGCGAAGATCCGGTCGACGTGGTCGTAGTCCAGGCGCGCGTCCGAGCGGATCAGCGAGCGGTAGAAGACGCCGGCGCGTACCCGCCCGTCCTCCACCTCGAGCTCGGCGGTCACGGCCGGGCGGTCCGCACCGGGAATCAGCGAGCAGGCGTCGCTCGACAGCGCGTGCGGGAGCATCGGCTCGACCGCCCCGGGCACGTACACGCTCGTGGCTCGGCGCCGCGCCTCGCGGTCGAGCGCGCTGCCCTCCGCGACGTGCGCGCACACGTCCGCGATGTGCACCCAGATCCGGTACGCGCCGTCCCCGAGGCCCTCGGCGGAGACCGCGTCGTCGAAGTCGCGGGCGCTCGCGGGGTCGATCGTGAACGTCGCCAACGAGCGCAGGTCACGCCGCCCGCCCGCCTGGCCGGAGGCGTCATCGTACGCAGCCCGCGCCGCCATCCGCGCGTCCTGCTCGAGGCCGTCGGGAAAGGAGCGGCGCAGTCCGCGGTCGAGCATCAGCGCCTCGACCACGTCGCGGGCGCGGTCGGGACGCCCGATCCGGCGCAGCACCTGCGGCCCCGACCCGCGGCCACGGGCCCGGACGAGAACGATGTCCCCCGCTCGTGAGCCCCCGCCACCCCCGCGAGCCGGCCCCACCACGACGCGGGCGGAGGCTCCCCGCCGTCCCGGTCCGGCCGGCGCCTCGCCGGGGAACATCCGCTCGGCGGTGAGGAACCGCCCGCGTCGCTCGAGCACCGCCACGTAGGTGCCCGGGCTGCGCGCGGAGCCGTCCTCGGAGCCGCCGGCCCCCCGCCGGGGCCGGACGCTCACGTGACTTTGCCCGCCAGCGTTTCGAGTGCCACCTTCAGCCCCTGGGCCCCGTCGAGGCCGCTCTTGACCGGCACTTCGGGCTTCACGCCGGCCCCCTGCTTGACGCCTCCCCCTCCGAGGTTGCGGCCGTTGGGGGTGAAGTACTCGCCGACGGTGATGTCGAGCGCGCCGCCGTTGGCGAGTTTCTCCTCCTCCTGGAAGACCCCCTTGCCGAACGTATGGCTGCCCACGACTGTGGCGCGACGATGGTCCTGCAGGGCCGCCGTCACGATCTCGGCCGCCGAGGCGGTGTTGGAGTCCACGAGTACCACCATGGGGATCTTGGAGCTGATCGCCCCGCCGGCCGCCATCAGCGTCTGGCGCGGCTGGTTGCGCCCGCTGGTGGTCACGATCACCCCGTGCGGGACGAAGATGCTCGCGATCAGCTGCGCCTCCTCGACCAGGCCGCCACCGTTGCCGCGCAGGTCGAGGACGATCCCCCGGGCTCCGTCCCGGAGCGCCCGCTGGACGGCTTTCATGACTTCCCCGTGGGCCCCCGGCGTGAACGACGCGAGCGCGACGACGCCGAGCTTCTTGCCGTGGAAGGTGTCGGTCGCCGACGCCACCACGGGCTCGGAGACGAGCGCCCGCGTGATCCTCACGCTGCGCAGCGGAGGCTTTCCGGAGCGGCCGGTGCGCGGACCTTCGACCTCGAGCACCACGGCGGTGCCGGGCGTCCCCTTGATCAGCGCCACCGCGTGGTCGCGCGAGAGCCCCTGCAGCGGGCGGCCGTTGACGGCGACGATCGTCTGCCCGCTCTTCAGGCCCGCACGGGCCGCCGGGGAGTTGTCGAACACGCGCGCGATCGTCAGGCCACGATGGAGCGAGCCGACTTCCACGCCGATCCCCGCAAAATGCGGCGGCAGGTCGAATTCCCGCAGTTCGCTCGGGGTGAGGTAATGCGAGAAGCGGTCGTGGAGCCCGGCCACCATCCCGGCGACCGACGAGTTCGACAGCTGCGCTTCGGTGACC
This sequence comes from Solirubrobacteraceae bacterium, assembly GCA_035515315.1. GTDB lineage: Bacteria > Actinomycetota > Thermoleophilia > Solirubrobacterales > Solirubrobacteraceae > Palsa-744. The sequence goes on along the minus strand of DATJBO010000023.1, from coordinate 7,463 downwards.
GGCCGGTAGTAGTCGCGCCCGATCCGCTTGATCGCTTCCTGCATCACCACCTGTTGCTGGCTGGAGCCGGCAAACGAGCGCATGAAGCCGGGGAGGTCTTCGGGACGCCCGCCCAGCCAGATGCCGCCGAGCAGCAGCGCGACGGCGACGAGCGCGATCACCAGCCAGCGGGCCGGGCGGGGGGTGCGTGGGGGCGAGCTCATCCGGGGGCGTTTTCAGCCTAGTCGAGCCACTGGCGCCGTCCGCCACCACCTGAAGGCGCGCCGGCGTGTTCTAGGGTGGCAGGCGAATGGCCCGCCTGAGCACGAGCATCGTCCCTCAGAACGGGATGCCGCTGCACCGCGTCGAGCTGCCGGGCACCCGCGCTCTGACGGTGCTGCTGGGGTTCGACGCGGGGTCCCGCAACGAGCGCCCCGAGGAGAACGGCATGGCCCACTTCCTCGAGCACCTCGTGTTCAAGGGCGGTGAGAAGTACCCGACCTACAAGGACGTCAACGAGACCGCCGAGCGGCTCGGCGGGGTGCTCAACGCCTACACCAGCCACGACCTCGTCGCCTTCCACATCACCGTCCGCGCCGAGAGCGCCCCCGAGGCGATCGACCTGCTCACCGACTTCGTCGGGCGTGCACGCCTGGACGCCACCGAGCTCGACCGCGAGCGGGGGGTGGTGATCCAGGAGATCAACAGGGCCTACGACCAGCCCTCGACGGTCGCCGAGTACCTGATCGACCGCGCCGCCTTCGGCGACCACCCCCTCGGCCGTACTGTCCTGGGCCCCGAGGAGAACCTGCGCAGCTTCACCCGCGACGGCATCCTCGCCTTCCGCGACCGCCGCTGGGGGCCGGGCTCCGGGGGTGCGTTCCTGGCGGGCAACCTCGACCACCTGCCCCCCGACGAGCAGCTGCACGAGGCGCTCGGGCGCTTCGAGCCGCTGCCGGAACCCGACCCCTACCTGCCCGCGGGGGAGTTCGCTCCCGAGATCCTGGTCGAGGGGCGCGAGACCAACCAGTCGCACCTGCGGATGATCTACCGGCCCGACGTCGACGTCGCCGACGAACGCCAGCGGGCGGCGCTGGCGATCTACTCGACGCTGCTGGGCGGCTCGATGGGCTCGCGCCTGTTCGAGGAGATCCGCGAGAAGCGGGGGCTGTGCTACTCGGTGTACGCGATCAACCACTCGTTCGCGGACGTACCGGTCCTGCAGCTCGGGTCGGGCCTGGAGTCGGTCAAGTGCGTCGAGGCCTACCAGCGCATGCGGGAGATCGTCGACGAACTGCGCAGCGAAGGACCAACCGGCGAGGAGGTCGTGCGGGCGCGCGCCTACGCCGCCGGCAGGCTCGTGCTGGCGTTCGAGAACTCGGGCGCGGTCGCACGCCACGCCGCCAGCCAGCAGATCGTGTTCGGCCAGAACAGCGACCCGGACGCGGCGATCGCGGCGCTCGACGCGGTCACCTTCGACGAGGTCGCCGAAATCGCCCAGGGGATCGGCGAGGACCTCGCCGTGGCATGCGTGGGCCCCCACTCGGCCGACGAGTTCTGAGCGTCGAGGCGGGCGGGCCCTAGCCGATCGCGACCATGCGGTCGATCGGGACGCGGGCGCGCTCGGCCAGCTCGTCGGGCACCCGCACCTCGTAGCGCATGTGCGCCAGCGAGTCGCGCAGCTTGGGCAGCGTGATCATCTTCATGAAGCGGCACGACGCCTCCGCGTTGGCGGGGATGAAACGCACCTGCGGAGCCGCCATCTGCAGCGGGTAGAGCATCCCCACCTCGGTCGCGACGACCGCCTCGCGCGGGGCGCCTTCCCCGGCCGCGTCGCCGCGTTCGGCGGCGTGGGCGTGCTCGAGCATCCCCCCGGTGGAGAGGATGTGGACGCCCTCGCCTGACACGTCGCCGGCGGCCACGTACTCCATCACGCTCGTCGAGCACCCGCACTCGGGGTGGACGAGCAGGTCCGCCCCGGGATGGCTCGCGCGCGTGGCTTCGAGATCGGCGGGGCGGATCCCGGCGTGCACGTGGCACTCGCCGTCCCACACGTGCATGCGCCGCCCGAGGGTCTTCTCGACGTACGCCCCGAGCCACATGTCCGGGCCGAACAGGATCTCCGTGTCGGGTCCGTGGGTGTCGTAGATGTGGCGCACCACGTCCACCGCGTTGGCCGACGTGCAGCAGTAGTCGCTGAGCGCCTTCACGGCGGCGGTGGTGTTCACGTACATCACCACCACGCCCTGCGGGTAGCGCTCGCGCCAGGCGGCCAGCTGCTCGGCGTCGATCGAGTCGGCCAGCGAGCAGCCGGCGTCGAGGTCGGGGATCAGCACGGTCTTCGACGGGCACAGGACCGACGCGGTCTCGGCCATGAAGTGCACGCCGCAGAACACGATCGTCTCGCCGCCGGCGGCCGCGGCGCGGCGCGAGAGGCCGAGCGAGTCGCCCACGTAGTCGGCGACGTCCTGGATCTCGGGCAGCTGGTAGTTGTGGGCGAGGATCACCGCGTCGCGCTCGGCGGCGAGCGCCCGCACCTGCTGTTGCAGCTCGCGGATCTCCTCCGCGGAGAGCCCGGCAGCGGGTGCCTGTGATGGTGCCATTGGAAGGTTCATGGCAGTGCCGTCAGCTGCATCGAGAGGTCGAGGGCCGAGGCGGAGTGCGTGATCGCACCCAACGAGATCCATTCTACCCCCGTGAGGGCTACCGACCGGAGCGTCGCCAGCGTCACGCCGCCGCTGGCCTCGAGCTCCGCGTGCCCCGCGACCTGGGCCACCGCCGCGCGCAGCTGGCGCTCGTCCATGTTGTCCAGCAGCAGCCGCGGAGCCCCCGCGGCGAGCGCCTGCTCGATCTCCCGCGGGTCGCTCACCTCGACCTCCAGCGTTCCCGCCAGCTGCGGCGCGGACGCCCGTACCCGCTCGATCGCCTGCGCGATGCCGCCCGCCGCGGCGATGTGGTTCTCCTTGATCAGGATCGCGTCGTACAGGCCGGCGCGGTGGTTGTGTGCGCCGCCGGCCCGCACCGCCTGCTTCTCGAGGGCGCGCAGCCCGGGGGTGGTCTTGCGCGTGTCGAGCACCTTCGCCTGGGTGCCCTGCACCTCGCGGGCGGCGCGCGCGGCGGCGCTGGCGACGCCCGACAGGTGCCCGAGGAAGTTCAGCGCCGTGCGCTCGGCGCTGAGCAGCGCGCGGGCGCTTCCCCGCAGCGACAGCACGGCTCCCCCCTGCTCACGCCAGACGCCCTCCTGCACCTCGCGGACGACCTCCATGCCGGGGTCGAGCAGCTCGAAGGCGAGCTCTGCGGCCCGCAGGCCGTAGATCGTCCCGGCCTGCTTCTGGGTGATCAGCGCCTGCGCACGGGCGGCGGCCGGGACGGTGGCGAGCGTGGTCACGTCGCCGGTGCCGATGTCCTCCCGCAGCGCGCCCTCCACGAGCGCGGCGAGGTCCTGCGCTGCCGTGTCCCGCGCCCCCGTGTCCTCCACCGCCTATTCCCCGGAGGCGGCCCGCTGCAGCAGCAGCGCGCGCACGAAGCCGTCGAGGTCGCCGTCGAGCACCCGCTGGACGTCGCCCACCTCCTCGCCGGTGCGGTGGTCCTTGACCATCGTGTACGGGTGCAGCACGTAGGAGCGGATCTGCGAGCCGAAATTGACGTCCTGGGCCTCGCCCTTCTCGCGCGCGATCTCCTGCTGGCGCTCGCGCTCCTGGCGCTCGAGCAGCTTGGCCCGCAGCATCGCCATCGCGGTCGCGCGGTTGGACGACTGGGAGCGCTCGTTCTGGCACTGCACCACGATCCCCGTCGGGCCGTGCGTGATGCGCACCGCCGAGTCGGTCTTGTTGACGTGCTGGCCCCCCGCCCCGGAGGAGCGGTAGGTGTCGACCTGCAGGTCGTCCTCGTCGATCTCCACCTCGCCGCTGTCCTCCACGACCGGCGCCACCTCGACGCCGGCGAAGCTCGTCTGGCGACGGTGGGCGGAGTCGAACGGCGACAGGCGCACGAGCCGGTGCACGCCACGCTCGGCACCGAACAGGCCGTAGGCGTTCTCGCCGCCGGCGCGGAACGTGGCCGACTTGATGCCCGCTTCCTCGCCGGGGCTCACCTCCAGCAGCTCGACCTGGAAGCCCCGGCGCTCGGCCCACCGCATCAGCATCCGCAGCACCATCTCCGCCCAATCCTGGGCGTCGGTCCCCCCCGCCCCGGCGTTGACCGTCACCAGCGCGTCGCCGGCGTCGTATCTGCCCGAGAACAGCCGCTGCTCCTCGAGCTCGGCCAGGCGCGCCTCCACGGAGGCGATCTGCTCGTCGACCTCGGTCGCCAGGCTCGGGTCCTCGGCGGCCATCTCCGTCAACCCCTCGAGGTCCTCGACGTCGCGCGCGAGCGCGTTGAAGACCTCCAGGCGCCGGCTCGTGCGGGCGTGCTCGGCGCTCACCGCAGCGGCCCGTTCGGAGTCCTCCCAGAAGCCCTCGCCGCCCATCTCGGACTCGAGCTCCGCCACACGGCGGCCCAGCCCCGGCGGGTCAAAGATAGTCCGCCAGCAGCTTCATCTGCTCGCGGATCGCGGCCAGCCGCTGAGGGGTCGACTCGCTCGGGGCGGCTGTGGCCATGGCGGGCACGCTAGCACCCGGATGCGCAGCCTCCGGGCTTCGAGCACGGAGCCTCCGAAGCTCCGAGGACGGCGCCTGCGGCCCTCGAGCGGGGCCGCCGTGCAGGTATCTTCTCGCGATGGCGGCGCCCTCCCCGGATGAGCTACCCCGGCTGTTCGCGCAGGCCGTCAACGCCGGCGACACGGGGGCCGCGATGGAGCTGTGGGGTGACGACGCCGCGATCGTCACCCCGGACGGGGGCGTGGTGGGCGGTCAGGGCGCGATCGAAGGGGCCGTGCGCGCGCTGATCGAGGCCGGCACGAGGATCGAGATCAGCATCGAGCGGGTGTTCCACGCCGGCGCGGTGGCGCTGGCGCTCGGCACCCTCACGATGAGGGGCACCGACGGCCACGGCCGGCCGTTCGAGCAGCGCAGCTCCTCGTTGGCGGTCTACTCCAGGCAGGACGGAGGCTGGCGGGTCGTCCTCGACGCGCCCTGGGGGCTGCCGGGGGGCTAGCGGGACCGCGGCGCGCGGGTCAGGCGCCGTGGCACTTCTTGAACTTCTTGCCGCTCCCGCACCAGCAGGGGTCGTTGCGGCCGACCTGCTGGTCGTCGCCGAGCACGCGCTGCTCGACCACCGGCATGGCTTCGTCCGGTTCGTCGTAGACGGCGGCACCGCCGACGCCGGCCGCCGCCGCCGCCGAGGCCAGCGCACCCGCTCCGGCGACGCTGTGGCCGCCGGAGTAGGAGACCCGCCCGCCCCGGGTGGCGTTCCCGGAGGCCTGGAAGGACGGGGCCCGAGGGCCTCCCCCGTTGGGCTCTTCGACGTTCACCTCGACGTTGAAGATCATCCGCGCGAAGTCGGTCCACACGGTGTTCATCAGGTCACCGAACAGCGTGAACGCCTCGTTCTTGTAGGCCACCAGCGGATCGATCTGGGCGAAGCCGCGCAGGTGGATGCCTTCCCGCAGGTAGTCCATGTCGAACAGGTGCTCGCGCCAGCGTTCATCGATGATCTGCAGCAGCAGGAAGCGCTCGAGCGCCCCCATCAGCTCCTCGCCCAGCGACTCCAGGCGGGCGTCGTAGCGCTGCATGGCTTCCTCGACGATGTGGTCGGTGAGCGCCACGCGGTCGGTGCGCTCGGCGTCGAGCTCCTCGCCGGTCAGCTCCAGCGGGAACAGCTGCCCGAGCGCGGTGAACAGGCCGTCGATGTCCCAGTCCTCGAGGAAGTCGCCGGGCGTGTACTGGTCGACGGTGCGCTCGATCACCGCGGCGATTTCCCGGCGCGCCTCCTCGCCGAGGTTCTTGCCTTCGAGCACCTCGTCGCGGTAGGCGTAGATCACGCGCCGCTGCTCGTTCATCACGTCGTCGTACTCGAGCACCTGTTTACGCGCCAGGAAGTGCTGCTCCTCGACCTTGCGCTGGGCTTTCTCGATCTGTTTGGAGAGCATCCCGGCCTCGATCGGTTCCTCGTTGCCCTCCTCGTCGACGCCGCCGAGGCGGTCGAGGATCCTGTAGATCCGGTCGCCGGCGAACAGCCGCACGAGGTCGTCCTCGGCCGACAGGAAGAAGCGCGACTCGCCGGGGTCGCCCTGGCGCCCGGAACGGCCGCGCAGCTGGTTGTCGATGCGCCGGGACTCGTGGCGCTCGGTCCCGCAGATGAACAGGCCGCCCGAGGCGATCACCTGCTGGCGGGCGTGCTCGAGCTTGGCTTCGACGTCGGGCAGCACCTCCTGGATGCGCCGCTCGCGCTCGAGCGGGTCCTCGGATTCGAAGCCCTCACGCGCGAGCTGCTGGGCGGCCATGTGCTCGGGGCTGCCCCCGAGCTTGATGTCGACGCCGCGGCCCGCCATGTTGGTGGCGATCGTGACGGCGCCCGGCTGGCCGGCCTCGGCGACGATCTCGGCCTCCCGCGCCGCGTGCTCGGGCTTGGCGTTGAGCACCGTGTGCGGGATCCCCAGCCTCGCCAGGCGCTCTCCGAGCAGCTCCGAGACCTCCACCGAGATCGTCCCCACCAGCACCGGCTGGCCGTTCTCGTGGCGGGCCCTGATCTCTTTGAGGACCGCGTTCCACTTGCCCTCCTTGGTCTTGTAGACCTGGTCGTTGCGGTCCGCCCTGACCATCGGCATGTTGGTCGGCACCTGGACGACCGGCAGGTGGTAGATCTTCATGAACTCGGTCGCCTCGGTCAGGGCGGTGCCGGTCATGCCCGCGAGCTTGTCGTACAGGCGGAAGTAGTTCTGATAGGTGATCGTCGCGAGCGTCTGGTTCTCCTCCTGGATCGCCACCCGCTCCTTGGCCTCGACCGCCTGGTGGAGCCCTTCCGACCAGCGGCGCCCCTCGAGGATCCGGCCGGTGAACTCGTCGATGATCTTGACCTCGCCTTCGATGACCGCGTAGTCGACGTCCTTCTTGTAGAGCGACTCGGCCCGCAGCGCCTGGATCAGGTGGTTGACGAGGTGGCCGTTCTCGGCGCGGTAGAGGTGGTCGATGCCGAGGAAGCGCTCGGCTTTCGCCACCCCCTGCTCGGTGATCGAGACGGTCTTGTGCTTCTCGTCGACCTCGTAGTCGAACTCCGCGACGAACTGCTTCTTCATCCGCGGGTCCATGCCTTCGGGGGTCTTGCCGAGTTTCATCTGCGGGGCCAGGCGGGCGAACTTCACGTACAGGTCGGCGGCCTGTTCGGGGGCGCCGGAGATGATCAGGGGCGTGCGGGCCTCGTCGATCAGGATGTTGTCGACCTCGTCCACGATCGCGAAGGCGTGCCCGCGCTGGACCTTTTCGGAGAGGTCCTTGGCCATGTTGTCGCGCAGGTAGTCGAAGCCGAACTCCGAGTTGGTGCCGTACACGACGTCGCAGGCGTAGGCCTCCTGCTTCTCCTCGTAGGGCTGCATGTTCTGCAGCACC
>DATJBO010000022.1:0-6668 GCA_035515315.1 Solirubrobacteraceae bacterium | reverse complement strand
CGGCCTCGGTGAAGACATGGTGGGCTACCTGTTCCCGCCGGGCAACTTCGTCGGCGACGAAGGAGAGTCCGTCAAGCAGCCGTGGGCGAGCTACGAGGAGACCAACCAGAACGGCGGCCACGACCGCTTCGGGTACGGCCATGCCGACGACGCCGAGAGCCTGGGCCCCTACGCTGGCCTGGACATGACGGACGCCGTGTCCGGGCTGCTCGCCGGCGACGGCCGCCCCTCCGACGTCGTGCCGGGGCTGTACGTGGACGCCTCCGGCCATCTCAGCGACAGCCCCTTCGCCTCGGGCTCGTTCGGCGGCGCCGTGGGCGTGGAGATCCTCGCGGCGGGGGCCAAGAAGCCGAAGACGCTGAAGGTCGGCAACGGGGCCGGCCGCTGGGCGACGTTCGACGGGCAGCCCGACCCCGGCACCGCGGGCACCTCGCTGCGCTACTCGGTGCGCACCGCCGGAGTGATGCGTGGTGGAAGGCCGCTCCTGATCGACGTGTACGCGGGGTCGGCCGCGCTCGGCGGCTAGTCGCGCGACCCGGCGGGTCTACGGCCGCCAGGTCGACACCTCGAGCTTCGCGCCGGCAACCCAGGCCACCGCCGCGCCGGCGCCGACCGGCTGCGTCGTCGCGATCGCGGCGATCGTCAGCGAAGGCATCATCGGAGTGGGCGGCAGAGGTATCGGCGAGGACTGCACCGCGCCGCCGCCGGCCGGTTGCATCGCGATCGGGCTCAGCGGGGTGCCCGCCGGACCGGTCGGTCCTCCCCCCAGCGGCGCGAACGGGTTGATCGGCCCCAGGGTCAGCAGCACGTCGCCGGCTCCGTCACGCAGGGCAGGCACCAGGCCAAGGGGCGAAACGCTTGGCGGCGGGAAATGACCGGCGGCATCCCCGACCGCCACCATCGTGCGCGCCGATTTCTGGGAGGGCGGGGTTTCGGACCAGCTCACGGTCCCGCCGCCCCCATTCGCCGCCACGGCGTTGGGAGGGCCCGGGATGGATCCCGAGCCCGGCTGCAGCGCCACCGGCGCGCCAAGCGACCCACCGCTCATCACCCGCGCATAGGGCGGTGCCCCGAAAGGTTCGAGGCCCTGGTAGTCGCCCGCCTCCCAGGCGATCAGTGCCCGGCCCGGTGCGCCGAAGGAGACGACCGGATACTCGGCGGGGGCGGGGGCGATCAGCAGCGGCGCACCGAAGCGGTGGCTGTGCGGGGCGGTGCTGACCATCGTCGCGCAGGTGTGGACGCGCCCGCAGCTGACCACCGTGCCGTACACGTGCGCGCTGCCGCCGCTGTCGAACAGCGGTGTGGGATCGATCATCATGGCGCTCCTGGCTCGGCTGATCGCGCTCGTCGAACCGAACCGATGCCCGGCTTTGCGCCAGGCGGCCGCGACTCCGGGAGCGCTCTTGGTGTGGGCGACCCAGCTCAGCAGCACCTCACGGTTCGGCGCCACCGCGAGCTCCAGGTGGGCGTCGAGGAACGGGCCGCTGTAGCCGACGACCTGAGCCGGCGACCACCTGCCCGAGGGGCTGCGGTAGGCGGCCCGGATGGTGTGGGGGGAGAGGGTCGCGCCGTTGCGCCCGCGCGCCGCCTCGATCCAGGCGACCGTCAGCTCGCCGCTCGCGTCGAGCGCGACCGCGACACCGCCGACCAACGCGTCGTTGCTGCGCCACAGCGCCCGCTCCACCGGCCGCCCGCCGGCGCCGGCGAGTGCCACGTTCACCGCCGCCCGCGTCTGGACCGGCCCGGCGTTTGTCTCGCTGGCCCAGGCCACGGCTGAGTCACCACGCGCATCGTTTGCCGGCGCGACGTAGAGAAACCCCGTCGTGGAGCGGCTCACCGCCAACGGCGCAGACCATCCGGCCAGCGCCGGCGATGCCCCCATCGCCACGCCGATCACGACCGCCAACGCGCCGAACACCCGGCTCCCGACGATCAATGCTCTGCGGCCCATCGCGGATCTCCTTGCAGACAGCTCTGTTCCGGCACATATCCACGGTAAGCGGGAACGCATGCCAGCTCATCGGGCAAGATCCGCTGCCCGGCACGCCATTTCTACGGAGCCGGAGGGACCGGCCGTATCGTCTTGCGGTGCGTGATGAAGGGGTCCTTCACCGCCCGCCGCAGGGGGCCGCGCGCGACCCCCCGCAGCCGACGGCGGCTGTCAGGCCTTGACCTCGACCGTCGCGCCCTTTCCCAGGAACGCCCCGTCAAGTCCGACGTATTCAACCGGCGTACATTCGGTGAACGCGTTGCTTTCGCGGGAGATCCATTCGGCACAGGGTTCTGCTTGGAGAACGTTGGCGGGTCGTTCGAATTTTTCTATTTCGGAGAGTTCGTCGGACCAGCCGAGCAGGTTGACGATCGGTTTGTATTTGACGTGTTCGACGCCGGGAGGCGGTCCTTCAACGGGGTAGCTGAATTCCTGTTCCCCGTACTGCGCGGCGGAGACGAAGGCGATGCGGCGTTCCTTGGTGACGTGGTTGACGTCCAACTGCTGTTGGCCGATGATCGCGCCGAACAGCCTCGCTTTGGTGTAATCGCCGCTGAAGTGTTCTTTTGGCGTACCGCAGCTGAATTCGGCGATCGTTCCCCCCGGAGACGAGCTGTTTTCCAGCTTAACGCCGACGGAACCGGATTCATTGAGATAGCCGAGTTCCCCGGCCAACACGGTGGTTCTTATTTCACCCGGTTTGGCTGCTCCCGGAGAGGCACACTTCGAGGTGAACAAGGTGCAGGTGGAGAACACGATCTGCACTTCTTCCTCCGAGCTCGGCAGCACGTCCCTCCCCGTCATCGATGCCTTCTTGCATTTGACTCGACAGTCGTTTTCCATTTCGGCACACACGAAGCTTTCGTGTAGCCAGCTGGCGACGTGGAGGTTGACTTCTCCGCTCTTCGTCTTGAACGCCTTGCCAACGTCTTTGTTGCCGAGACCCACCTTCAACACGTAGGCTCCTTGACCCGGCGTGCTGGGTTCGGCGCACGCCTTGTCCCGGTAGTTGCCGGTGTTTTTGGGGGACGCTTTCGCGCATTCAAACCATGTCGGGGCGGCGGCTGAGGCACCAGTGGCCATCACGCAGCCGATCACAGCCATCGTGGCCATCAGGCACGCCACCAACACGAGCCCCGTCCTTCTAGCTTCGAGAACCATCTGCCCCTCCCTCAATTGCCCTCCGCGGCCAAACCCTGCCTTCCAGGCGGGAGCAGCCTATCTTACAGGCCGCCGCCAGTCCAGCGGTTGTCGAGCGAGCACTGCGCGGCCGTCGAGCGAAGGCGCCACCTGGAGGAAGGGTTCCCGCGGTTCGTGGGACCGTCCGGACGGGCTAACCCCGCCGTCCGCGCGCATCGTCGAGATACAGCTTGAAGCCCGCCGCCACCGACTCGAATCCGATCGCCCGGTAGAAGACGTGTGCCTGCGCCCGGTGGTCGCCGGATAGGAGCTGGATCTTGTAGCACCCGGCCGCTCGTGCTGTGCCGATCAGGTGTTCCATCACTGCCTGACCCACCCCGGTGCCGCGGTGCCGGCCGCTCACGATGACGTTCTCGACGATCGCCCAGGGGCGAGCGCAATGGGTGAGGTTCTGCGCGATCAGCATGTCGGCGGTTCCGATGACGACGCCGTCGACCGTCGCGACGACCAGGTGACGGGCAGGATCGGCGAGTGGCTCGATCGCGTCGCCGAGCAGCCCGCTCACGTCCCGATCACAGCCTGAGCGCGCGGCCGTCTCGCCCGCAGCGCTGCGGTCACCCGCGCGGCGCCCGCCGCAAGTGACCGGCTCCGCGTCGTAACGGGCTCCGGGTCGTAAACGGACCCGGGCAGGGGCGCGGGGTTAGATCGGGCACGTTCTGGGTACTCCCGAGCCTCAGACGACCGGGGCGGCCCTCGCTCCCGGTCGCAGACCCCGTCAAAGACTCAGCTGGAGAGTGGACATGTCAAGACGACTGCGGTTGTTGGGGGCTGCGATCGGCGCAGCCGTGAGCTCTCTGCTGGTCGCGTGCGCCGGCGCGATGGCCCTCGGCGGGACTGCTCCGGTGCTCGCCAAAGGCTCGACGGTGCTCGGCCCCGCCCAGGGTGAACGGTCGATCGTTCTCACGCTTAGCCCCCGCCACGGCGCCGCGCTGCAGGCGCTGGCCGCCGGCGGGCAGGCGGGACAGCTCACGCCGGCACAGTTCGTCAGCACCTACGCTCCCGCCCCGGCGACCGTCAACGCCATCTCCAGCTGGGCAGGCAAGAGCGGATTGAGCGTCTCCTCGGTGTCCTCCGACCGGCTCCTCGTCAGGCTCAGCGGGCCGGCCTCGGCCCTTGGGGCGGCGCTGAGAACCAGCTTCGAGCGCTTCCGCGCGCCCTCCGGCGGCGAATACGTCGCCAGCGCGGGCGTCGCCAGCCTGCCTGCCTCGATAGCGGGCAAGGTGACGGCGGTCACCGGGCTCTCGGGGCTCGAGCGCGTCCAGGGCTCGCTCGCCCGGCCGTCGGCGGGCGAACTTCCCGGGACGGTGGAATACCCGAGCAGCTACGACCCCCAGCAGCTGTGGACCCTGTACCACGCACCGAGCGCCGCGTCGGGCGCCGGCCAGCAGGTCTCCGTGATCACGGCCGGGGACATCTCCGGCGTGGAGTCGGACCTGCGCACGTTCGAGCACGCGTTCGGCCTGCCCGAAGTTCCATGGCGGCAGATCGAAGTGGGTCCGCACGGGACCGAAACGGAAGGCGACGACGAGTGGGACCTCGACACCCAGTACTCCACCGGCATGGCGCCGTCGGTGAGCCAGCTCAACGTGTACGTCGGCAGCTCGTTGGAAGACAGCGCGATCCTCGAAACGGTCGATCGGTGGGTCACCGAAGACGCCAGCTCGCAGGCCAGCTTCTCGGCCGGCGAGTGCGAGCTGCTGGCCGAAGCGGCGGGCTTCTCCAGCTCCCTGGACACCGTGCTGTCCGAGGCCGCGGCGGAGGGCAGGACGCTGTTCACCTCCGGCGGGGACACGGGCTCCCAGTGCCCGGTGCTGGTGGGCCTCAACGGCCTGCCGCTCGGCGCACCGGGCGTCAACTACCCGGCCTCCAGCCCCTACGCCGTCGGCGTCGGAGGCACGAGCGTGCTAGGCGGCGAAAGTGAAATCGGCTGGTACTCGGGCGGCGGTGGCACGAGCGTGCTCGAGCCGACCCCGGCGTGGCAGGAAGCCGCGGGCGGGAGCTTCCTCGGTGTGGAGCGAGGGGTTCCCGACGTCGCCTTCGACGCCGACCCGAACAGCGGCGTCGTCGTGGTGGTCGGCGGCGAACAGGAGACGATCGGCGGTACCAGTGTCGGGGCCCCCGCCTGGCAGGGCGTGTGGGCACGCGTCGAGGGCGCCAACGGAGGCGCGGTCCCCTTCGCCGGGCCGGCGATCTACGGCGAGCCCGAAGCCGCGTTCAAAGACATCGTCATCGGCGACAACGTGCTCTACCCGTGCACGCCCGGCTGGGATTACGTCACGGGCAGGGGCACGCCACAGATCGAAGCGCTGATCGCTGGCGCGTAGGAAGGCGCCGATCAGCCCTCGGGCAGCGGAACCTTCCGCCCCGTGGCGTCGGTGCTTTCCCTGACGACCCAGCGCCGCTCGAGGATGTCCCGGCGGTATTCGCCGTCGGGCCCGATCCAGCGACGGACACATTCCTCCTCGCCCGGGTTGGTGACGATGAACGATCCGTCGCTGGTGTTGATCTCGACGCCCGTCTTGAGCGCGAGCGTCAACATCCTGACGAGCTCGTTCGTGACCTGGGCAGGGTCGGTGTCCTCGAACTCGATAGCCATCTTCATGCATCCTGTTTCGGCAACGACCTCTCAACCCTTGAGGGTGCGGATTGCAGACGGCGGATTGCTGCGATAGTCGCGGCTTCGCGTTCTAGTCGACCCCCGGAGGCCCGATCATGAGCACCGCAAGCAGCGCCGGTCGCACGGCAGTGATAACCGGAGCATCCTCGGGCATCGGCGAGGCCACCGCGCGGGCGCTGGCCGCCGACGGACATCGGGTTGCCCTGCTGGCCAGGCGCCTCGACCGAATCGAGGCTCTCGCCGGCGATCTCGGGACCGGAGCGCTTGCCATCGAGGCCGACGTCACGGATCGCTCGTCGCTGGTCGACGCCGCGGACCGCGTCCAGGGCGAGCTCGGGGGAGCCGACATTCTCGTCAACAACGCCGGCGTGATGCTGCTCGGCCCGTTCTCTTCCGCGCAGCGAGCCGAGATGCGCCAGATGATCGAAGTCAACCTGATGGGCGCGATCACGGCGACTGAGGTGTTCCTCGACCAGCTACGCGACGGAGGCGGCGATCTGGTCAACATCTCATCGGTGGCCGGCCGCACGGCGCGCCCCGGCAACGGCGTCTACGCCGCCACCAAGTGGGGCGTGAACGGATGGTCGGAGGGACTGCGCCAAGAGCTCCTCCCCGAGGTCCGCGTGATCGTGATCGAGCCGGGGGCGGTGGCGACGGAGCTGACAGACCACATCACCGACGAGGACACCAAGCGGGCCACGAAGGAGTTCGTCGAGGGCCTGGCGATCACCGCCGAGGACATCGCCGAGGTGATCGCCTTCGCCGTGTCGCGGCCACGGAGGATGACGCTGAACGAGATCCTCGTGCGCCCCACCGCGCAACGCGGGTAGGGGTCGCGCTCGGGGGGCGCGGGTGTGACCC
>DATJBO010000021.1:0-3615 GCA_035515315.1 Solirubrobacteraceae bacterium | reverse complement strand
GGAATCCCGATCGGGCGCCACGGGCCGCCCTCTTTCGGGATCGCGATCCGACGCACCGGCTGCGGACGGTACTGCTTGGCTTTGACCCGCGCCCGCAAGGCCCGGAGGTTGTCCCCCAGCGTTGCCGCGTAGGCCGTGGCCGTCCCCCCGTCCACCCCGGTGCTCGCTCCCTTCTGCAGTCGTCGCCAGGCCGCCCCGTACCCCTCTTCCGTCCGGAGGTGCGCGAGAGTGTTGCCGGTCGCCAGGAACCGTAGATTTCTGAGCATTGAGCCGGTGAGGGCTTGTGAGGATGCCGAGGTGGAGGATCAGGCTTTGGTCTTCTGCGCGGGATCCGTCTCCTGCCGGCCATAGCTGTCCCCCGGTAATCGCCAATGATCTCAGCATGGCGGATTCATCGATCGAAGCAGCGCCGTTACGCAGGCCGCGTTGGGAAAGATACTCCCCAGTCCTTGCACGCGGGATTCGTGATGGTTATGTGGAATCAGGCGTGAAGCTCCGGGCGGCCCGGTCGCAGCTTATCCCCTCGGCTGCCGCGTCTTCTGCGCCCGCTCCGCCTCGCGCCGCCTGTAGCTCTCCCCTGCAATCGTGATGATCTCGACGTGGTGGATGAGCCGGTCGATCAAGGCGGTCGCGCAGGTGGCGTTCGGAAAGACGGTGTTCCAGTCTTTGAACGGCAGATTCGTCGTCAAGAGAATGGAGCGCTTTTCATACCGCCGGCTCACCACCTGGAACAGGAGGTCGGCGGCCCGGTTGTCATACGTGAGATAGCCGACCTCGTCAATGCAAAGGAGACGCGGCTCGACGTAGTGCCGGAGCCGGCGCTCGAGCATGCGGCTGGTCTCCTGGCCGCCGAGATCGAGGAGTAGATCCGCCGCGGTGACGTAGAGCACCTGCGCCCCGCGGAGCACCGCCTGGTGGGCGACGTTCTTGGCGAGCATGGTTTTCCCGAGCCCCTGGGCCGCGACCAGGATGACGTTGCTGCCGCTACTGAGGAAACCGAGGTCGAAGACGCGCTCCACCGCCGCACGGTCGATCGCGGTGGGCCAGTCCCACTCGAAGTCGACCATCGGTTTGAAGCTGCCGAGCCGCGCCCGGCTCAAGCGGCGCTCGAGACTCCGCCGGGCGCGCTCCTGCGTCTCGGCGCGGACGAGCTCTTCCAAGAGCACCGCCGGGCTCCAGCGGCTCCGCGTCGCGCGGGCGAGGAAGTCGGCATAATCGGCGGCCGTGCGGCGGAGCCCGAGGCTGCGGAGCGCCTCAGGCAGATTCGGGGTCGTCGGCAGCGGGGTCGGGGGTGCAGGCGGGGCGGGGGCCGAGGCGGGTGAGCTCATCGTAGCGCTCCAGAGAATGCGGGGTGACGTCCAGATCCCGGACGCGGGGATCGTCGGGCAGCGTCACCGGCACGGGCGGCCGCTGTCCGCGCGCCCGTCGGCGCTGCTCCAGGAGATGCGCGATGCCGCCCGCCCCGGGGGCATCCCGGGCGAGCGCGAGCGCGACGCCGGCCGCAAGCTCGGCTGCGCCGTACTCGTCGAGCAGCCGGAGCAACCGACTGACGGGCGGGCCGAGGGGCTCCCCGCGCGCGGCCAGCCGCTCGAGCAACTCGCCCACGGTGGGGACGGCCTGTCGGAGCCGGTCGCGGCGCGTGAGGCCGCGCGCCTGCCGCTTGGCGGCGACGAGCGCGGCGAGGTGCGCCCGGTCCTCGACGGTGAAGTCCGCGTCGTAGCAGCGCAGATGTTCGGCCACCGTCTCGGTCGCGTCGCAGAGCCGAACCGTCTCCGCGTCGGCCACGAGGGTGAGCGGCGTCTGCACGAGCGTGTGGGGGATCGAGGTCCCAGTTGCGGTCGAAGCGGATGTAGGGCGTCTTGCCCGAGCGCACGGCCTTCACGAGCGTGGCCGGGAACGGGTGCGCCGGGAGCGGCAGGAGACGCGCCTGCTCCTCCACGAGCGCCTCGGCGACGGTGCGCGTGGGATCCCCGGGCACCTGCCGGGCGTGCGCCACCGTGTCGCGCCACGTGATGAACTGCCGGTTGAGATCCGCGACATCGCGGAAGTGGCGCGCGGCGAAGAACGCCTCGCGCAGGTAGCGAATCGCGCGCTCGACGCGGCCTTTTTCCCAGGCCGCTCCCACGGCGCAGGGCCGGGGGACGAAGTGGTAGTGGCCGCAGAGCTCGAGGAGCCGTGGGTGGAAGCGGATCGCCTCCCCCTGCCGCTCGAGGACGGCGCTTTTCATGTTGTCGTAGAGCAGGACCCGCGGCACCCCGTGCAACGCGCTGAAGGCCTCGACATGCCCGCGCAAAAAACTCTCGAGGGACTGATCCAGCATGAAGACGGCATGCAGCGCCCGCGACCAGCTCAACACCAGGACGAAGGCGGAGAGCCGCCGGGTAGCGCGCCCGATGGTGACCGTGCCGAAGCTCCCCCAATCGGCCTGGCCTTGCTCCCCGGGGAGGAGGTGCAGTCGGAGATAGGCGGCGGCCTTCGGCGCGGGCCGGAGCAGCCGCACGGCGTGGCGCACTTGGCCCACGCCGCCCGCGTAGCCCCGCGCCCGCACCATCTCGAAGAGCCGCGTGGCGCGGAGCCGCGGGTACTGCGCCAAGGTCGCCTGGAGGAAGGGGCGATACGGGTCGAGCGCGCTCGGCCGGATGGGCGTGGGCCGGGCGAAGCGCTCCGTCGCCAGCGCGCGCCGGATGGTGTCGGGGTGGAGCGCGAGCTGCGCGGCGATGGTCCCCACCCGCCAGTGCTCGGCGAAGAAGAGACGGCGGATCTCGACGACCTGCGCGGGCGCGATCATGGCTCACCTCCGCCCCCCGGCCGGGCGCCGCGGGCGCGGCCCCCGCGGCCGGCCGGGCGCCGCCTCCTCCTGCCAGCGGACGAAACGGCCGGGGCGGCCACAGCGGCAGCAGCGGGGCGCGGGGGCTGTGACGGGATCACGGGGACGGGGTCCAGGCGCGGGGACAACATCGGGCCTCCCTTCTGGCGCGCTCGCGTGGCCCATCGGGGGCGACGGGAGCGGGGCCGGGCGGAGCATGCCACAGGCGGCGAGGGCGGGGGAAGTCTGATGCGTCACGCGGGCGTGACACCGGAGGCGATAGGCGCGCTGCCGGTCACGATGATCGAGGCGGCCTTCGGGGCTCTGCTGGTGGCGTCGGCCGGCCGCACGGAGACAGCGGGCGCGGCCTTCCCGTCGACACGGGAGACTGCAATAGACGTGGCCGCGATCACAGGAGGGACAGAGGAAGAAGGGCTGCCGACACCACCGGCAGGCCCGCATCAGGAGGATCGCCACGGCCCCGCAGGCCCGGAGCGATCGGGTGGGCAGTGGACAAAGGCGCGGGAGTGTGCGACAAGAGAGGCAGGCCGCCCACGCCCCCGCGGGGTGGGTGCGCCCGAGGGTCTGGAGGGATCAGCTCCAGGCCCTCAACCTTTTCTCTCCGGGGCCGCAGGAGCCTACCTGAAAATCCTAGTCCTTTTCCACTCTCAACGGCAGAGTGTTCAGATTTGTACGCTTTTTGATGAGCGATAACACTCGGGCCCGAGCCGCCGCCGCTTCCCCCGAAGCGCCGCGGCCGGCCGCCGCGTGGGGCCCCATCGGAAGGGAGGTGAAGGAGAGAACGGTCA
>DATJBO010000020.1:0-10122 GCA_035515315.1 Solirubrobacteraceae bacterium | reverse complement strand
TGATCGTCGCGGTGATGGCCTACAAGGCGGCCTTCCTCGGGCTGATGTTCTCGAGCCCGTTCTTCGGCGTCTACAGCGTGTGCGTGGCGTCCTACATCCTCAGCCGCTTCGTCTTCAGCCTCTTCTACCGCTCCCGGCCGGACGCCGGACACGAGCCGCGGATCGCGATCGTGATGCCGTCCTTCAACGAGGCCGGCGCGATCGCCAACTCGCTGCGGGCGCTGCTGGCGGTCGACTACCCCGCCGAGAAGCTCGAGCTGATCGCGGTCAACGACGGCTCCACCGACTCGACCCTGCAGGAGATGCAGGCGGTGGCGCGCGAGTCCGGGGGAAGGGTGCGCGTGATCGACTTCCCCGAGAACCGTGGCAAGCGGGCGGCGATGGCGGCCGGCATCCGCGACAGCACGGCCGAGGTGGTCGCATTCGTCGACTCCGACTCGGTAGTCGCGCCCGACGCGCTGCGCAAGCTCGTCCAGCCGCTCGCAGACCCGTGCGTGGGCGCCGTCTGCGGACACGCCAACGTGCTCAACGTCGGCGACACCTGGCTCACCCGGATGCAGGCCGTCCGCTACTTCGTCGCCTTCCGCGTGGTGAAGGCGGCGGAGTCGGTGTTCTCGGCCGTCACGTGCTGCTCGGGCTGCTTCTCGGCCTACCGCCGCGAGGCGATCATGCCGCGCATGGACTGGTGGGAGAACCAGCGCTTCCTCGGCGTGGAGTCCACCTTCGGCGACGACCGCTCGCTGACCAACTGCGTGCTGCGCGACTGGAAGGTGGTGTACGAGAAGAACGCCGTCTCGCACACGATCGTGCCGAGCACGTTCCGGGGCTTCGTCACGCAGCAGACCCGCTGGAAGCGCTCCTGGACGCGCGAGTCGCTGCTGGTGGCGAGGTTCATCTGGCGCAAGCACCCGGTCGCGGCCTTCTTCACGTATCTGAGCATCGTGCTGCCGCTGCTGGCCCCGGCGGCGGCCCTCCACGCGATCGTGTGGGGCCCGATCGCCCACGGCGGCACCCTGCCGCTGGTGTACATCGCCGGGATCTACGCGCTGGCGATGGTCTACTCGCTCTATTACGTCCTCTTCCAGGACGAGTACAGCCTGGTGTGGCTCTACGGCGTCCTGTTCGTCTTCTTCTACCTCGGGATCATGCTGTGGCAGACCTACTACGCGATTGCGACCTGCCGCACCGCGCAGTGGGGAACCCGCCCCGCCACGGCGGGCGTGGGAGCGGGGGCCTCGCGGTGAACACGGCGATTCGCCGGGGGCTCGCCGAGGCCCTCCTCCCCGCCTCGATCATCCCGGTGCTCGTGCTGGGGCCCGGTCTCGCCCACGCTCCCCAGCGGCTGTGGCGCCAGGTGTCGGCCGAGGTGCAGCGCCTGACCGAGGGCGGCGGGGGAGGGGCCTCTCACCGCCGCCACGCCGCACCCGGCCGGCCGGGGTCACAGGCCGGGACGTGGACGCAGGTCGGGACCTTGAAGCAGGTGGGGGCCCGGGAGCGGGTGGGGACCGGGGAGCGGGTCGGGACCGGACGGCAGACCGGCGCCGGGGAACGGGCTGGGCCGTGAGGGGAGGCAGGCGACCGCTCTCGCTGGGGCTGCTGGTGCCGGTGGCGCTCATCGCGCTGCCTGCCGGCGTCGGCGCGGCGGCGGTCTCGCTCACGGTCGGGGGCGCGCTCGCGGGCAGCGCGGCGACACACGCGAGCCCCGGCTCGACCGGTGCGAGCCGGCCCGCGGTCGTGCACCGCGGGCCGTGCTCGGGCCGGGCCCCCGCACGCCTGCACCTGAAGCGCCTGCACGGCAGCCGGGCCCGCCTCAGCTGGAGCGCGCCCAGCGCAGCACGCGCATCGAGCGGGGTCGTCTACCGCGTGCTGCGCAGCGGGCGGATCGTCGGCCAGACCTTCCAGCCGTCGATGGTGCTGGCGGTCACCCCCGGGCTGCACACCACCTTCGCCGTTCAGGCCCGCTACGGCAACGGCGCCCTGCGGTGCACGGCGCGGCTCAGCGAGATGGTCACGGTGCGGATGCCCGGCGGGGTGCCGGGCCTGAAGGTGGTCAGGCGCACCGCCACCGGCGCGGTGGTCGGGTGGCGCGCCTCCCGCCGCGGCGACGCTCCGATCGCCGGCTACCGCGTGAGCCTCGACGGGGCGGTCGCCGGGCAGACGCGTTCGCTGCGCTACACGATGATCCTCAGTTCGACCCGCACCCACCACGTGACGGTCGCCGCCGTCGACACGCGCGACCGGCTCGGCCCCGCCACCAAGGCGCTGGTGATCAAGGCGCTGGGGCGTCCCCACGTGGCGGGCGCGCCGCCGAGCACGCCCGAAGGGCTCAGCGCCGCCGATGTGAGCGGCACCGAAGCCACCGTCCTGTGGCTGCCGAGCAAGGCCGGGGCGGCGCCCCTGTCCGGCTACCGCGTCTACCGCGACGGCACGCTGGTCGGTCAGACGTCGTCGAACACCATGCGCCTGACCCACCTGAGCTTCCCCAAGACGTACGCCATCACGGTCGCCGCGGTGGACACCGACGGGGCCGAGAGCGCCCGCACCGCCCCGCTGAAGCTGACCACCGAGCACGCGTCTCCGACGGCTCCCTCGCTGCTGTCGGCGATCGCCGTCACCGACACCTCGGCAACGCTCTCCTGGCAGGCGGGCACGGCGCAGGACGGCACCGTGACCGGGTACCTGCTGTTCAAGAACGGCGAGCCCGAGGGGTTCGTGGACGGCCAGATCGTCACCGTCACGCTCGCCTCGGCCCGCAGCTACACGTTCACCGTGCGCACGCGGGACTCCGCCGGGTATCTCAGCGCCCCAGCCCCCGAACTGACCGTCGTCACCACGCACACGCCTCCGCCCGCGCCCCAAGGTGTCTCCGCCGCCGCCGTGACCAGCAGCTCGGCGCAGATCAGCTGGCAGCCGAGCGCCGCCGTCAGCGGCAACATCGTCGGCTACCGCCTGTTCCGTGACGACATCCCCGTCGGTCAGAGCCCGAGCACCGAACGGACGCTGGAAGGGCTCGCGCCGGGCAGCGAATATACGATCACCGTCAGCGCCGTGGACTCGCTGGGGGCGATCAGCGAACCGAGCCAGCCGCTGACGCTACACACCGCCGACCCGCCCCCCACGCACGGCAACGCGCAGGCCTTCCTGCTCGCCTCCACGACCGAAAGCTTCACCGACCTGCAGGCCCACTACGAACAGATCGGGGTGGTCTACCCGACCTACTTCCAGTGCGGTCCGGGCGGGACGATCGAAGGCAACGACGATCCGCTGGTCACCCACTGGGCCACGCTGCGCAAGATCGAAGTGCTGCCGCGCGTGAATTGCCTCAACGTCGGCGCCGAGGAAGCGATCCTCAACCAGCCGTCGGTCCGGCAGCGGACGATCGAACAGCTCGCCGAATACTGCCGCGCCTACGGCTACAGCGGGATCCAGATCGACTTCGAGAACGCTCCCCCGGGCGACCGCGAACCGTTCACCACGTTCATCACGATGCTCGCCGAAACACTCCACGCCCAGGGCGACAAGCTCTCCACGGTCGTCACGGCCAAGTACTGGAACGTCCCCACCGGCCGCGCCGCGATGTACAACGACGCCGCCCTGTCGGTGCCCTCCGACTACGTGCTGGTGATGGACTGGGGCTACCACTGGATCACCTCCGGCCCCGGCTCGATCGACGAATACCAGTGGTTCAGCCAGGTCGCCAAATACACCGCGACGATGCCCAACATCCACAAGTTCGTGCTCGCGATGCCCCTGTACGGCGTGGACTGGCCCAACGGCGGCGGGTTCTCGAGCCCGGGCACGGCCCTGCAGTACAGCGAAATCGCCAGCCTCGCGGGCTCGCTGGGTATCACTCCGGAATGGGACAACTCCAGCCAGAGCCCGCACTTCTCCTACAACGCCTCCGGGGTCCGCCACCAGGTCTGGTACGTCAACCAGCACTCGCTGGAAGTGCGCGCCGCGCTGGCAAGCTCGCTGGGAATGAAACTCGGCCTGTGGCGCCTCGGCAAAGAGGACCAGACGATCTGGCAGCTGCCGCTGCTCGGCGGAGCAGGCGCTTGAGGGGACGTGCCCTGCTCGCGGCCGCCGCCGCGGCGGCCGCGCTGTGCTGGGCTGGAAGCGCCTCCGCCGGTGCGGCCGCAACCCATGGTCACGCCGCCCGCCACGGGACGAGCCACGGCGTGCACCACGGCCGCCGCCGCGGCGTGCAGGCGTTCCTGCTGACCAGCTCCCCCGACTCGCTCGCCGACCTGCGCGCCCACGTGGGGAAGATCTCCGTGCTGTACCCCACCTACTTCGAATGCACGCCGTCGGGGGGCGCCGTCGCGGGCGCCGACCGGCCCGCGATCGACTCCTTCGCCCGCGCCGAGGCGATCGCGGTGGTGCCCCGCTTCAACTGCCAGGACGGCGCTGTGGTGCACCGGCTGCTGAGCGAACCGGGGCCCCGCCAGGCGCTGCTCGCCAGGCTCGCGGCGCTCGCGCGCAGGCCGGCGTACGCGGGGCTGTGCCTCGATCTCGAGAACGACGGCCCCGGCGACCGCGAAGCGCTCAGCTCGTTCGTGGCGGCGCTGGCGGAAAAACTCCACCGTCACCATCGCCGGCTCGCGGTGGTCGTCGACGGCGTCACCCACGAAGGCCCCGGCGCCCCCTACGCCTTCTACGACGACCGTGCCCTGTCGGCCGCTGCGGACACCGTGTTCGTGATGGCGTGGGGCACCCATTGGGCCGGCTCGCCGCCCGGCGCGATCTCCACGCTGTCCTACGTGACAGGGGTGGTCGGGTTCCTGGACACGCTGCCGGAGCGCTCGCGGTTCGTCGTGGGCGCGCCGATGTACGGGCTCGACTGGGCGGGCACCTCCGCCGGCGTCCAGCCGCTGAGCTCGCAGAGCACGCGGCCGGCAAGCGCCTACCAGTACGACCGCGTGCTCCAGCTCGCCCGCTCGGTCGGCGCCCACGCCGTCCGCGACCCGCTCTCGGGCGAGCTCAGCTTCAGCTACGCGTCCGCCGGCGTCCCCCACGAGGTCTGGTACATGGATGCCCAGGCGATCCTCGACGTGTTCAGGATCGCCCGCGACGCGGGCTTCCAGGTCGGCGTGTGGCGGCTCGGCAGCGAGGACCAGTCGCTGTGGTCCTCTCCGCTGATCCGGGGAGCAGGTTGACGCGCGCCGCGGGGGACACGGCCAAGGGAAGCCCCGCCCCGAGCGGGGCTTCCCGCATCGGGCGCCGCCCAGGCCGGCCGGGGCATGTTTAGCCTCGCGCAAAGCGGGTAGACCCCAGCAAGCCGGTCCCACGAGCAAAGGGGGGTGGGGCCAACAAGCAGCGGGATTTCGAGAGGGGCTTGCAAATGTCGTCAACGGGTCGTGGTCTACCGGCACGCGCCGTCGCCCTGCTGGTCGTTTGCTGCTTCGTCGGGGTCGGCGTGGGGTCGGTGGCGACGCCGGCGTCGGCCGGCACGATCAAGCTGCCCTTCGAAAACTGGGCCGTGTGGGGGTCGATCACCGACAAGAAGCTCGGCGAAGCGATCACGTTGCCGAAAGGGTCGACCTTCAACGGCGCGGCGATCGTCTCGAAGCTCACCAACACGGAAATCGAAGCCGCGCTCGAAGGCAAGCTCACCGTGCCGCCGTTCGACTCCACGATCCACCTCGGCGGCCTCCTACCGACCGAAGTCGCGCTCACGATCACCGAAGTGGGAGAACTGACCGGCAGCATCACGGGCGCGCCGGCGAGCAGCCCCGCCTGCGCAAACGCCCGCATCCAGGGCCTATGCGGGCAGATGAATGTCACCAGCAAGGCGATGATCGGCATTACCGAGACCGGCCTGCTCGGGCTCGACGTTCCGACGGAATGCCATACCGCAGAACCCGTCGTGCTCGAACTGAGCACGATCGCCTCGATCAAGGAAGTCAACGAGGAAGGCGCCCACTTCACCGGGTCCACCACGATCCCGAGCATCACGTGCGGCGGCCTGGACGGAGCGCTGCTCGGGCCGCTCATCACGGGGCTGATGTCAGGGCCGGAAAACGCCTACTCGCTGCACCTCGGCCCGCACGAACCGGCGGCGCCCAAAATCGAAGCGACGGAAGCGGTGTCCGTCACGCAGGTCTCGGCGCAGCTGCACGCGCTCGTGAATCCCGAGGAGGAACCGATCACCGGCTGCTCCTTCGAATACGGCCCCACGTCCTCCTACGGCACGACGGTGCCCTGCGTTTCGCATCCGTTCGAAGAAGAGCTCGAGCACGCGACGATCAGCGGGCTCGGCGAAGGTGCCAGCTACCACTACCGCGTCGTCGCAACCAACGCGCTGGGGACGATCGACGGCCCAGACGAGACCTTCAGCACCCTGACCGCCGCGAGCGCGCCGCAATATGGCGAATGCGTCAAACAGAAGGGGGGCGCATACGCCGAATCGCCGTGCCGCACGGCAGCGCGCAAGGCGGGCAAGGGCAAATTCGAATGGAAGCCTGGACCCGCAGCGACGTGCATGCCCGAGAAGAAAGGTGAATACACCGAAGCGGGTTGCAAGACGAAATCGGCGAAGCCGAAAAAGGGCACCTTCGAAGTCGCTCCGGGACCCGGCTACACCTCGACGACGGGCCCGGTCACGCTCGAAACCGAGGGCCTGGCGAACCCGGTCACGTGCGCGGCGGGCGCCGCGGCGGGCGAAGTCACGAGCAGCACGGGAGGCGTCGATCGGCTCACCTTCACGGGCTGTGAAATGTCCGGGACGAAATGCACGAGCGAAGGCACCGACGCCACCGCGTCGGGCGTGCCGGGCACGATCGTCACCAACCTCCTCGACACGAGACTGCTCGGCCCGATAGCAGAATCCGAACAGGTCTGGACACAGTTCAAGAGCGCCGAACACGAGCCGTACCTGGCGGAATTCGGCTGCGGCACGCTGCGCCTACGGACGGCGGGCTCGGTCGCCGGCAACCAGGTCGGCGACCTGCTCACCCCGAGCTCCCTGAGCGACACCTGGTTCGAACCCAAGGAAGGCGAACAGGCTCTCGAGACGGAAGCTTCCGAAGACGGTGGTGGGACCTGGTCCTCCCCGCAACCTTCCACCCTCGTGATGACGGTCAGCAACACGTCTGCGTCGGCCGTTGAGATAAAACCATAAGGAGCGTCTGCTCGGCCATCGGCGCGAAGGGGCCCGGCCCGTGACGGCTTTCGCAGTCAGGACTGCGGCCCGCTAGTTCAGGCCGATCGTGTTCAACATGCTGCCCAGCGTCGCGACCGCGCGAGCTTCCAGTTCGACGATCGCGTTTTCCTCGCGTTCGGTGCTGCGCACCAGCCCCCGCACGCTCGGGGACTCGAAGCGATGGAGTCCCGAGGGCAGGAATCCCGGCGAGATCCAGGAGGCCAGGAACTGGTTGTCGAACGGCTGGGTGAAGCCCGGCAGCGCCGTGTAGCGGCTGTGCACCCAGCTCTCCACGTCGGCGCAGATGTTCGGCAGGGGCAGCTCGATCAGGCGACTGACCTTGGTGGCGTAGTCGCGCACCTCCCGGGTGACCGAGGCGCTGCTCCAGCTCAGCCCGCGCACGGACGCAAGGAACGCCTCCCCGGCGGGGATGTCGAGGTGGATCACGGTCACCACGATCGTGCCGATGAGCTCGGTCCTCAACTCCACCGACTGCCCGTCCTCCGGGGAGCCGGCAGCCGCGCGGGGGCATTCGCGGCGGATCTGGGCGACCAGTTCCCGGAGCCTCGCTTCGATCTGCCTGATGCGCTCCTCGGCCGTGTGGACGAGCGCGTAGTTGGCGCGCAGGTAGTGGCTCGTGGTGGCCACGTCGCGGGAGCTCGCCAGCGTGGCCGGGGCGAGCGCCATGGCGCCGACGACGAGCGCCATCGCGCCCAGCACTACGGCCACGGTCGCTGCACCGCGACGGACCCCATCCGCAGATCGTATCGGCGGCCGGGAGGCTCCGTGGAGGTTGCCGGCGGCGGCCAGCGGGTAGCAAAAAGCCCCGCTCGCGCAGGGCCTTTCGCGTTCTGGAGGCAAGTTCGGCGGGGCTACTTGATGAACAGCATCTCCGAGTACTTCGGCAACGGCCACAGGTCGTCGGCGACGAGCTTCTCGAGGCGGTCGGCCACCTCGCGCACGTCGTCCATCGCCGTGAGCACCCGGTCGCGCATGTAGACGGCCTCCTTCTGGGCGGAGCCGTGCGGGTGGTTGTCCTCGAGGTTGGCGTCTTCGAGGCCCTGGATCGCGAAGTGCAGCTCCCTGACGAGCGGTCCGAACTCGCCGACGAGGTCGTCCATCCCGCTGGCCAGGAGCTCGTTGTTGTGGCGCACCGCCGCCGGCAGCAGCATCGTGCGGGCGATCGAGGAGGCCGTCTCGGACTCGATGTTGACCGTCGTCGCGTACTGCTCGGTGAACACCTCGTAGCGCGATTCGAGCTCGCGTTTGGAGAGCACCTTGTACTTCTTGAACATCGCGAGCGTCTGTTTGTCGAGCAGGTAGGGCAACGCGTCGGGCGTGGTGCGCAGGTTCGCCAGCCCACGCCGTTCGGCCTCCTTGTGCCACTCCGGGGCGTAGTTGTCGCCGTCGAAGACGATCTGCTTGTTGGCCGCCCACACCTCCTTGACGACGCTGGTGACGGCTTTCTCGAGGGTCGCGCCGGAGCGTTTCGTGGCGGTCTGGAGCTTGTCCGACAGCTCGTCCACCGACTCCGCCACGATCGTGTTCAGCACCGTGTTCGGCCACGCCGGCGAGGCGCCCGAGCCGAGCGCCCGGAACTCGAACTTGTTGCCGGTGAAGGCGAACGGGCTCGTGCGGTTGCGGTCGCCGCCGTGCAGCGGCAGCCGCGGCAGCACGGGCGTGCCGAGGCCCAGGAACGAACCCGGTTTGGAGGTCTGGGCCTTGCCGGAGGCGATCGCCGCGAACACCTTTTCCAGCTCGGCCCCGAGGAAGATCGAGATGATCGCCGGCGGCGCCTCGTTGGCCCCCAGGCGGAAGTCCTGCCCTGCGCTCGCGATCGAGGCCCGCAGCAGCGCCTGGTGGCGGTTGACCGCCTGGATCACGGCTGTGCAGAAGAACAGGAACTGGAGGTTCTCGGCGGGGGTGTCGCCCGGGTCCAGCAGGTTCAGCCCGGTGTCCGTGCCCATCGACCAGTTGTTGTGCTTGCCCGAGCCGTTGACCCCGGCGTAGGGCTTCTCGTGCAGCAGGCACACCAGCCCGTAGCGGCGGGCCGTGTTCTGCATGATCTGCATCGTGATCATCTGGTGGTCGGCGCCGACGTTGGAGTTCTCGAACATGGGGGCGATCTCGTACTGGTTGGGCGCGACCTCGTTGTGGCGCGTCTTGACCGGCACGCCGAGCTTCGCCAGCTCGAGCTCCACGTCGAGCATGTAGGCGAGGATCCGCTCGGGGATCGACCCGAAGTAGTGGTCGTCGAGCTCGTGGCCCTTCGGCGGCTTGGCGCCGAACAGCGTGCGCCCGGTGTTGAGCAGGTCCGGGCGTTCGAAGTAGTACTGCTCGTCGACCAGGAAGTACTCCTGCTCACAGCCGATCGTGGTGAACACGCGCGCGGCGTCGTCGACCCCGAGCAGCTCGAGCGCCCGCACCGCCGCCCCCGACAGCGCGTCCATCGAGCGCAGCAGCGGGATCTTGTTGTCGAGCGCCTCGCCGGTCCAGGAGGTGAAGGCCGTGGGGATGCACAGCAGCGCCCCGTTCGGGTTCTCCAGCACGAACGCCGGGCTGGTCGGGTCCCACGCGGTGTAGCCGCGCGCCTCGAAGGTCGCGCGGATCCCCCCGGTGGGGAACGAGGAGGCGTCCGGCTCGCCCTGGATCAGCTCCTTGCCCGCGAACTCCGCTAGCGCCGTGCCGTCGCCGGCGGGCCCGTAGAAGGAGTCGTGCTTCTCCGCCGTGGAGCCAGTCAACGGCTGGAACCAGTGCGTGTAGTGGGTGGCCCCTTTCTCCAGCGCCCATTCCTTCATCGCCAGCGCCACCGAGTCGGCGAGCGAGGTGTCCAGCGGCTCGCCGCGGGCGAGCGTGCGCTGGAGCGCCTTGTATACGTCCTTGGGCAGACGCTGGCGCTGGGTGGCCGCCGAGAACACATTGGAGCCGAAGACCTGGTTGGCGGACACGGTCAGGTCGGGGGCGCCTAGCCCGGCCCCGTT
>DATJBO010000019.1:0-11289 GCA_035515315.1 Solirubrobacteraceae bacterium | reverse complement strand
GACGTGGCGATCTTCGGGCGCAACTGGCGCTCGACCACGTTCTCCTCGATCGTCCAGCCGACCGTCTACCTGCTCGCCTTCGGGCTCGGGTTGGGGACGCTGATCGCCCGCGTCCAGCACGTGTCCTACGTCCAGTACGTGGCCACCGGGGTCGTGGCCACCGCGATCCTGTTCTCGTCCGCGTTCCCCGGGATGTTCAACACGTTCGTGCGCTGGCAGTTCCAGCGCACATACGACGCGATCCTCGCGGCTCCGGTGGACGTCGAGGAGCTCGTCACCGCGGAGGTGCTGTGGATCTCGCTACGGGCGTCGGTGTACGGGCTCGCGCCGCTGCTGGTGGGGATCGCCTTCGGACTGCCGCCGGAAGTGGGGATGCTGCTGGTGGTACCGATTGGTTTCGTCACGGGGTTCGGATTCGCGTGCTTCGGCGTGGCGATCGCCGCCGTCGCCAAAACGATCGACAACTTCAGCTACATCACCAGCGCCGTGCTCACCCCGCTGTTCCTGGTGGCCGGCACCTTCTTCCCGATCTCCAAAGCAACAAACGAGGGGCTGTGGGTGGCGGCCCAGTTCAACCCGCTCTACCACTGCGTCGAACTGGTCCGCAACGCGACGTTCGGCGACCTCGGCCCGGGCGACCTGTACCACGCGGCCGTGCTGATCGTCTTCGCCCTGCTGATGTGGCGGCTGGCCGTCAGCCAGCTCGGCCGCCGGCTGATCGACTAGCCGTGGGTCCCCGGCCCGGGCGGAGTCTCAGCCCTCGCTCAGGCTGCTCACAGGCTCGCCGTTCATCCTCACGATCCGAATGAGCGCCTCGCCGAACAGTCCGACCCTGGCGGCGTCCAGCCCCTCCGCCGCCGCACCGGCGCATGTGGGTAGCCCGTGGCGGCTGCGCGATCGCGCCGGGGCGGTCGCCGTGCGGATCGGCCGCCCCGAGCTGTGGGCCCTGGTCGGCCTGACGGCCCTCCTGAACCTGTGGGACCTGAGCCGCAACGGCTGGGCCAACGTGTACTACAGCGCGGCCGTGCGCTCGATGAGCTCGAGCTGGCACGACTTCCTGTACGCCTCCTTCGACCGCTCCGGCGTGATGACCGTCGACAAGCCCCCCCTGGCCCTCTGGGTCCAGTCGCTGTCGGTGCGGGCGTTCGGCTATCACCCCCTGAGCCTGCTCGTCCCCCAGGCGCTGATGGGGGTCGCAACGGTGGTGCTCGTGTACGACCTCGTGCGCCGGCGCTTCGGCCGCCTCGGGGGATTCGTCGCGGGCCTCGCGCTGGCCGTCACGCCGATGACGGTGGCGATCTCCCGGCACAACAACCCGGATGCGCTGCTGGTGCTCGCATGCGTGGCGGCGGTGTGGTGCGCGGTGCGAGGCCTGGAAGGCGGCCGTACCCGCTGGCTGGTCCTGTCGGGCGTCTGCGTCGGGCTCGGCTTCGAGACGAAGATGGGTGTGGCCCTGGCCGTCGTCCCGGGGATCGCGGCCGCCTGGATGTGGGTCGCCCCGGCCGCCAAGGGAAGGCTGCACGCGCTGCGCCAGCTGCTGGCGGGCGGGTTGGCGATGGTGCTCGTCGGCGGAGCGTGGCCGGCGCTGGTCGAACTCACCCCGGCGAGCTCCCGCCCGTGGGTTGCGGGCACCAGCGACAACCGCGTCCTCTCGCTGATCCTCGAATACAACGGCCTTGGCCGCGTGGACGGGCAGGCGGGCGGCCCGGCCGGGGGACCCGGCGGCACCCAGAACAACATGTTCGGCGGAGGGTCGGGCCCGTTGCGGCTGTTGAACTCCGCGCTCGGCGGCCAGGTGGGGTGGCTGCTCGGCTTCGCGCTCGTCACGACCGTGGCGATGGTCGCCGTCTCGCGCCTTCGCCGGCGCGACCCGAGGACGGGCTGGCTGGTCGCCGTGGGCGGCTCCTTCCTGGTCGCCGCCGTCCTGTTCAGCTTCGCCAGCGGGATCTTCCACCCGTACTACGTCTCCCTGCTGGCCCCCTTCCTCGCCGCCCTGGTGGGTGCCGGCGCGGGCGAGCTGTTCGCCCGGCGCCTGAGCCTGCGGTTCGTGGCGCCGGCCGCGGTCGCCGCCGGCGTGATCGTCGAGCTGGTGATCCGCGGCAACTACCCGGCCCAGCTGCACTGGCTGGCCCCGGCACTGATCTGCATGGGCGCTGCCACGATCGCCGTGCTGGCCCTGGCACGCTCGGCCCGCGCCCGCACGGTCGCGCTCGGCGTGGCGATCGCGGCGCTCCTGATCGCCCCCGCCGCGTGGGCCTTCGACACCCTCTCGTACGCCACCAGCTCGACCTTCCCCGCCGGCGGCCCCGCGACGGTCGAGACCGAAGGCCAGGGCTTCGGCCCCGGAGCAGGCGCCCGCGCGCGTTTGCCGCGGGGCTTCGGCCCCGGGGGCCCCGGGGCGCTGGGCGGTGCGTCAGGCGCGGTAGCTCCTCCGGCTGCCGGCCTCGGCATGGGCGGCCCCCCGCCCGGCGCGGGTGAAGGAGGTGCCGGTGCGGGCGCCGGAGGCGGCGCGGGGATCGGCGGCAACCCGTTCGGGGGAAACACGAGCTCCCTGAACGCCGCGCTCGCGTACATCGACGCCCACGGGGGCGGGACGCTCGCGGTGTCCAGCCAGTCCGGAGCAGCCGAGTCGATCATCGCTCGCGCTGCCAACGTCGTCGGCATCGGCGGCTTCTCCGGCCGGGAGACCGAGGTCAGCCGCATGTGGCTGGCCGAACAGGTCCGCACCGGCAAGATCCGCTGGGTGCTCGTCGAAGAAGGCGGTGCCGTTCAGGGCACGGCCCGGTCGGGCGGGTCCGGCGGGCTCGGCGGCCTGGCGCGCGCAGGGGGCATGTTCGGCGGCTCCTCCTCTCGGCTGCTGGGCGGCGCCGGCGAGCGTCCCCACGGCGAAACCCGTGTCGGGTCGAAAAAGGTAATGGCCGTGGTCGCGAAAGCCTGTAGCCGGGTTGAACTATCCGGCTCGGGCGCGACGGGCACGGGCAGCTCGGGCTCGTCCGCCACCGGCAGCCTGTACGACTGCGCAGGCGACACCTCGGCGATCGCCGGCTGACCGCAACATTCGTCGCCTTGCCAGGGTTTTCTCGTATATAGGCCGACCCTCGGGCTCATCGGCGGCGTCTCCGGGAGGAGAAGCCGCCCCGGCGTGCAATAACGATCACATAAAGGGCGCAACTTCCCGCCTACAGGGGCGTCCGTATGGGTAGATCAAAGACGTGAACGCCGCTACCGGGAGGTCCCAAATGAGGGTGAAAGTAAGGATCTTGATGCTCGCAGGCGCGCTCGTGGGCGCGCTGGCGCTCTCGACCTCGGCGGCGTACGCGTCGTTCGGCATCGAAAAGTTCGTTGCGGTCAACTGCAACGCCGAAAGCGAAGGCTGCGCCCAGGAAACCAAAACGGTGGGTCCCTTCACCTACTCCGAGCCGAAGAAACCGGGCGAAATCGAAGAAAAAGAAGAAAGCTTCGCCCAGGCAGGCGGGCGCGTCCCGTTCGGGATCACCGACTTCAAGGTCAAAACTGAAGGGTCCTATCCCGCGGAGACACCCGAAGGCGGCGCCGTGACCCACATCCGCACCGACGTCGCGCCCGGGCTCGCGACCAACCCGCAGGCGATCCCCCAGTGCACGAAGGAAGCGTTCGGCACCGTAGAACTTCTCAAAGGCTCCGGCATCTACGGTACGCCCACCTGCTCGACCGCCACCGTGATCGGCAGGAACATCGTCACGGTCTACGACGCGGAACTCGGCGTCGACCTGCCGCTCGAAGGCACGGTCTACAACCTCGTGCCAGACGAAGGCCACGCCTCCGAATTCGGGGTCGCCCTCGGCGTTGGACCGGGCGAGTTCGCACACACCTTGATCAAAGGCAACGTCGAATGGGGGAAGGGCTCGGCGCTGGACCCCAAGTACCTCAACACCGGCACGCTCCAGGGCGACTATCACGACTACTTCGAAATCGAAGTCTCGCCCGCCTTGCCGCTGATCGCCTCGCGACTGGTGTTCTTCGGCAATGAAAACCAGGAAACGAAAGCAAAAGACGACTTCATCACGAACGGGACCAACTGCGCGAGCCCGGGCAACTCCACCACCACCCTGAGGCTGGAAAGCGAAACAGGGACCGTCACGGAACCCAAGCCCTACACGCCGGAAACCGTTCATCTCAACAAATGCAACGTCGTGCCGTTCGAACCGGGCTTCTCGGTCACCCCGGCGACGCTCGTGCAGGACCAGCCCGACGGCTTCACCAACGAAGTCACCGTCACGCACAAACCCACGGCCGAAATCGACAACTCCGAGGTCAAGAGCGTCACGGTCACCCTGCCGGAAGGCATGACGCTGAACCCGTCGGCCGCTGCCGGCCTGACCGCGTGCACGCCCGCCCAGGCGCGGATCACCAACGGTTCGGAACCCGGGGTCGCCTGCCCCGCCAGCTCGGAAGTCGGAACCGTCACCATCGAAGTGCCGACGCTTCCGGCCGGCTCGCTGAAAGGCAGCCTGTACCTCGGCGGGCCCGAATCGGGGCCGATCACCGGGCCGCCCTACATCATGTACCTGGACGCCGAGTCCGCCCGCTACGGCGTGTCGGTCCGCCTGAAGGGTGAAGTGTTCCCCAACGAAGCCACCGGGCAGCTCACGACCGTCTTCGACGACCTTCCCGAACAGCCGTTCAGCAACGCGATCCTGCACTTCAAGGAAGGTGCCCTGGCACCGGTTGCCAACCCGCTCGCGTGCGCGACGGCCGCGGCCACGGCGGTGCTGAACCCCTACTCGGAAACTGGGGCGAAGGCGGTCGCCAGCGAAAACGCCCTGTCGTTCTCGGGGTGCACCAACCCGCTGGCACTCGTCCCGGCGCAGAGCACGTCCATCTCGGACGGGAACGCCGGTGCGGGCACATCCTTCACCTTCAACCTCGAACGGCCGGAAGGCAACCAGTACCTCTCGAAGGTGAGCACCACGCTGCCCGAGGGGCTCGCAGGTGCCGTCCCCGCGGTCGAACAGTGCCCCGAACCGCAGGCCTCGCAGGGCACCTGCTCGAGCGCGAGCCAGATCGGCACCGCGACGGTGCTCGCCGGGTCGGGTCCGACGCCGTACTCGTTCTCCGGTCCCGTGTACTTCACAGGGCCGTACAACAACGCCCCGTTCGGGCTCTCGATCGCCGTGCCGGCGGTCGCCGGGCCGTTCAACCTAGGGACCGTGGTGACGCGCGCCACGATCAACGTCGACCAGTACAGCGGACGGGTGGTCGTGACCGCGACGCTGCCGCGAATCGTCAAGGGCGTCCCGGTCCGGATGCGCAAGATGACCGTGGCCGTCAACAAGCAGGGCTTCATGCGCAACCCCACCAGCTGCGCCGCGCTCGCCACCGAAAGCTCGGTCACCGGGTACGTGCCCGGGAGCAGTGAAAGCGCCACGGTCTCGGCCAAGTCGCCGTTCCAGGTCGGCAACTGCGCCGCGCTGGCATTCAAGCCGTCGTTCACCGCGACGACCTCCGCGAAGGTCTCGAAAGCCAACGGGGCGAGCCTCGAAACGACGCTCAAGATGCCCTCCGGCCAGGCGAACGTGAAGTCGGTGCTCGTGCAGCTGCCCAAGCAGCTCGTCTCGCGGCTGACGACGCTCCAGAAAGCCTGTCTGGCGGCCACCTTCGACGCCAACCCGTACTCGTGCCCGTCCGGCTCCTTCGTCGGCGGCGTGACGGCCAAATCGCCGCTGCTCCCCGGCACCCTCACGGGTCCGGCGGTGCTCGTGTCCCACGGCGGCGAGGCGTTCCCGGACCTCGACCTGATCCTGGACGGCTCGGGGGTGCGGATGATCCTCGTCGGCCACACCAAAATCACCAAGAACATCACCACGAGCAACTTCGCCGAAACGCCCGACCTGCCGGTCGACTCGGTCACGGTGAAACTGCCGGTCGGGTCGCATTCGGCGGTGACGAACAACGGAGAACTGTGCACCCACCCGCTGGTGATGCCCACCACCATCACCGGCTGGAACGGCGCCACCTTCAAACAGAACACGATCATCAAAATCACCGGCTGCGGCGTGCGGATCGTCGGCGAGAAGATCGTCGGCAACACCGCCTACCTGACGGTCCGGACGTTTGCCGGCGGGCGCATCAGCGCCAGCGGCAACAACCTCAAGACCGTCTACCGACACCTGAAGGGTGCTTCGAAAGCCGCGTCGCTGAAGGTGCCGCTGTCGAGCGCCGGTCAGCGCCACGGGCGCCCCCTGAAAGTGCGCGTCAGGGTCGGGTTCGTGCCGAGCAAGCGCAGCCTCGGCAGCTCCAAGGCCTTCCGGAACATCACCTTCCGCTAGCAGCTCCCCGCGCGCAGAGATCGACCCTCGCCCCGGCACCCCCGCCGGGGCGAGGGCGGTCGCGCGCTGCGGCACGCGGCGGGTCGGGTGCTGCCGGCGCTCGGCCGGGAGCGGTTGCGCCAAGCGCATCGGTCCACGTGCCGAGCCAGCACGTGGTGGCGGTCAGCCCGGCACAGCGAAACGGGCTATGCTGCGCGCGGAGTCGGGTAGGCCTAGTCGCCGGCCCGGACGGACGCGTACCAACGGAAAAGGGGGCTAGCTGAATGAAACGCCTGAGCATCGTCGGCGTCTGCATCGCGGTGGTCGTCGCACTGAGCACGATGGCCACCGGGACCGCACAGGCCTACTCGCCCGAACTCGGGCAGTGCATCAATCTCGCGTCGAGCAAGTACCTCGAGTTCAACGGCGTCGCGAAGAAGGCCAAGAAGGGCATGTACGAAGACTCGAGCTGCACGGTCTACTCGCACAAGCTGAAGAAAGGCTTCCCCGTCAAACAGGAAAAGGGCAACTTCGAATGGCGCCCCGGCCCGCCTCTCTCATGTGAGAAACTGGCAAAACCAAAGGGGAAATACGCCGATCCTGCGTGTACGACACCGGATGAAAAGAACGGCAAAGGCATCGGCGGATACGAAAAAGTCGAAGAATACGACGAAGGCCCGGCACTGACGGTGGAAGGCGGAGTTGCGACGCTGGAGATACCGTCTGAAAGAACCGTCGTGAGATGCGAGCATTCCAAAGCGACAGGCGAAGCCACGGGCGCGGCTACTGGCAAGTGGAACTGGACCTTCTTCGAATGCGAAGTGGAAGGCCCCAAAGCGCAGTGCAACAGCAGCTCACCCCCGGAGTCGGCCCCAACGGTCGCGTGGAAAACGGTCGACACCGAAACCGTAGAACGGTCGGGGCTAGACGGGCTCAAGTTCACACCCGACGGGGGGACGTATCTCGCCGAATACGAATGCCCCAGCTACTTCTCAGCCAAAGCGAAGATGAAGAACTACCTCACGGCGCGGTACCTATCCGAAAGCTTCAACACGATGGGGCATGAACTGAAACTAGAAGCCATAAACGGCGGGCCGCCGATCGAACAGGACCTGGTGCAGGAAGTCTCAGTGAACGGCGGAGGCTTCCTTTCGGTCCCCAGCACAATGACGTTCAGCGTCGTGATCAACTACGCATCCGAAGTAGAGTTGAGGGCACAGGAACCGCAACTCTAGCCGTGGCCAAGCGAAGCTGCGCGTAGTACACGCAGCTTTATGAGTAGCCAAGGCGTGCGCGGAGCAGGGTTGCCGCGCACGCCTTGTTCTCACAGTTGAGGCCCGCCGGCGCCACATCGTGTTTGGCGCGGTCGGCGTGTGTCGTTCGCCGATCTGCGCCCCATCGTCGGCTGGAGTGCGGCGCGGATGCCGTGTCGGCCGGCCTGGCGCCCCGGGCGGCTAGCTCCGTTCGCCGCTGGCCAAACGTCCGATCTTGCCTTACATTTCGTGGACATGGATGTGGTGTCGGGTATGGATACCTCAAGGACAATTGGAGAGGGAGACGGCGAGCAGGCGGCTGCCCTGTTCGCCGGCATCCGTCGGCTGAGCGCGATCGCCGACAGCGCCACCGAGCCGGAGGAGATCGTCCGCGCGCTCGCCTCGGAGCTGCTGCGCTCCCCCGGTGGCGACGAGGTCCATGTCCACTACCTGGAGTCCCCCGGCGAGGACGGCGACGAGCTCGTCGTCGTGTACCTGTTCGAGGGCGAAGGACGCCTCAGCTACCGCGTGCCCCGCGCCGAGCGCCCCCCCGGAGTCAATTGGGTGGCCTCCACGGGCGGCAGCTTCCTGGCCGCCCACAGCGAGGAGCTCTCGACCACCGTGCCGCGGCTCGCACAGACGGGGCCGGTGCGGTGCGCCCTGCTGCTGGCGCTCGCCGACCGGGGCGAGGTGCACGCGGTGGTGATGGTCGTCCGGCGCTCCGCCGACGCGCTCGGGCCGGGCGACGTCGAGCACGCCAGCGCGTTGGTGGAGCAGGCCGCGACCGCGATGGCCCTCGTGCGGGCGCGCGCCGAGGCGGGAACCGATGCGGTCACCGGCTCGATGAACCACCGCGCCATGCGCCGTCGCCTCGGCGAGGAGATCGACCGCGCCTCGCGTGGCGCCGGCCTGCTGTCGTGCATGCTGATCGACCTCGACGACTTCAAGGCGGTCAACGACCGCTACGGACACGCGGCCGGCGATGCGCTGCTGCGCAGCGTGGTCCAGGCCCTGGTGGGCGAGTTCCGTGCCTTCGACCGCGTGGCCCGCTACGGCGGCGACGAGTTCGTCGTGATCCTCCCCAACGCCGGGGTGGAGGCGGCCGCGGCCGCGGGTGCCCGCGCGCTGTCCCGCATGCGCGCGATCCGAGGCGATGACGGCATGTCCCACGGGGTCTCGGCCTCGATCGGAGTGGCAGCGTGGCGGGAGCCGATGGACATCGACGAGCTGCTCGCTGCCGCCGACGCCGCCCTGCTGCGCTCCAAGCGCCAGGGCAAGGGCCGCGTCACGCACGCGCCCGACCCGGTCGCCTAGCGTCCGACCCGGTCTTCTAGGCTCACTCTGCGAGACTCCTCCTCGCAGAACGGGCCTCACTGCCGGCCGTCCGACAGCAGGGAGAGACGATGTCGCAGAACAGCTTCGGTGCCAGGGACAAGCTCGCGGTCGGCGAGCGCGAGTACGAGATCTTCCGGCTCGGGGCGCTGCAGCGCGAATACGACGTCGCCCGCCTGCCGTTCTCGCTGAAGGTCCTGCTCGAGAACCTCCTGCGGACCGAGGGCAACGGCTCGGTCACCGCCCAGGACATCGAAGCCCTCGCCCGCTGGGACGCGAAGGCCGAGCCGAGCAAGGAGATCTCGTTCACCCCCGCGCGGGTGCTGCTGCAGGACCTCACCGGGGTGCCCGCGGTCGTCGACCTCGCTGCGATGCGCGACGCGATGGCCGCGATGGGCGGCGACCCGGCCCGCATCAACCCGCTCGCCCCCGCCGAGCTCGTGATCGACCACTCCGTCCAGGTCGACGCGTTCGGCACCCGCGACGCCTTTCGCCTGAACGCCGAGCGCGAGTTCGAACGAAACCAGGAGCGTTACAACTTCCTGCGCTGGGGCCAGGGGGCATTCGAGCACTTCGCGGTGGTGCCGCCCGACACCGGGATCGTCCACCAGGTCAACCTCGAGTACCTCGCGCGGGTCGTCTTCGACGACACGGCCCGCGGCCAGGCCTACCCCGACACGTTGCTGGGGACCGACTCCCACACGACGATGGTCAACGGCCTCGGCGTGCTCGGGTGGGGCGTGGGGGGCATCGAGGCGGAGGCGGCGATGCTCGGCCAGGCGGTCTCGATGCTGATCCCCCGGGTGCTCGGCTTCCGCCTCCACGGCGAGCTGCCCGCAGGCACCACTGCGACCGACCTCGTCCTCACCGTCACCGAGAAGCTGCGCGAGCGTGGGGTGGTGGGGATGTTCGTCGAGTTCTACGGCGCCGGGCTCGCGTCGCTGCCGATCGCCGACCGCGCCACGATCGGCAACATGTCCCCGGAGTTCGGGTCCACCTGCGCGATCTTCCCGATCGACGCGGAGACGCTCGACTACCTGCGCCTGACCGGGCGGCCCGAGTCACGGGTCGCGCTGGTCGAGGCCTACGCCCGCGAGCAGGGCCTGTGGCACGACGAGGACTCCGACGAGCCGACCTTCTCCGATCACATCGAGCTCGACCTCGCCGAGGTCGAACCGTCGCTCGCCGGCCCCCGCCGCCCGCAGGATCGGATCCCGCTGCGCAGCGCGAGCGTGTCCTTCCGCGAGGCACTCGCCGAGATCACCGGCCGCGACGGCGGGGTGCAGCCCGTCGGCGACTCCCACGACGAGGCCGTCGAAGAGAGCTATCCCGCCTCCGATCCGCCCGCCAACGGCGCTCCCGGGCACCGCCCGGAGGGGCCCGTCGAGCCGCTGATGCCGCACGGCGGGAGCGCCGGCGCAGGGGCCCCGGCGGCGACGCTGGAGCGCAGCCATAGCGCCCAGCCCGTCACCCTGGAGGGGGAGACCTTCGAACTCGACCACGGCGATGTCGTGATCGCCGCCATCACGAGCTGCACCAACACCTCCAACCCCTCGGTGATGGTGGGGGCGGGGGTGCTGGCGCGAAACGCGGTCGCACGCGGGCTGCGCTCGAAGCCGTGGGTGAAGACCTCGCTGGCGCCGGGGTCGAAAGTCGTGACCGAGTACCTGGACCGGGCGGGCCTCACCGAGCCGCTCGAGGAGCTCGGCTTCAACCTCGTGGGATACGGGTGCACGACCTGCATCGGCAACTCCGGACCGCTGCCCGAACCGATCTCCAAGGCCGTCGGCGAGGGCGACCTGGCGGTCGTCTCGGTGTTGTCGGGCAACCGCAACTTCGAGGGCCGCATCAACCCCGACGTGAAGATGAACTACCTCGCCTCGCCGCCCCTATGCGTGGCCTACGCGATCGCGGGGACGATGGACATCGATATCGTCGAGGATCCGCTCGGACACGACCGGGAGGGACACGAGGTGTACCTTCGCGACATCTGGCCCTCCGAGCAGGAGGTCGCAGAGACGATCGCGAGCAGCGTCCAGGCCGAGATGTTCCGCCGCAGCTACGGCGAGGTGTTCGAGGGGGACGAGCGCTGGCGGGGCCTGCCCGTGCCCGGGGGCGAGCGCTTCGCGTGGGACGCCGACTCCACGTACGTGCGCCTGCCCCCCTACTTCGAGGACATGCCCCGTGAGCCGGCACCGCTGCGCGACGTCGAGGGCGCACGCGTGCTGGCGCTGCTGGGGGACAGCGTAACCACCGACCACATCTCGCCGGCCGGGTCGATCAAGCGCGACAGCCCGGCGGGCCTGTACCTGCAGGAGCAGGGCGTGGGCCCCCGCGACTTCAACTCCTACGGCGCCCGCCGCGGCAACCACGAGGTGATGGTGCGCGGCACGTTCGCCAACATCCGCCTGCGCAAC
>DATJBO010000018.1:0-8835 GCA_035515315.1 Solirubrobacteraceae bacterium | reverse complement strand
GCATTGGGTCCCCCGATCCGTGGCCCGTGGGGCCTTGGATTCGGCACGAACGGCGGGCAACCTAACATATTTGTTCGCAAAATGCGTTGTAGTTGCAGGAATCGGAGCTGTGGCCTCGACGGGCGCCCGGCGCAAACGCCGCCGCCACGCTGCTAGGTTCGCCGCCGGTGCCTAGGCGCGCGGGCTCCCACACGCGGATCGGCAGTCCGTTCGGGCTGGCGCTCGCCCTGCTCGCCGCGGCGGCGCTGGCGGGCTGTGGCTCGGGCTCGGGCTCGGGCTCCACGGACAGCCATCGGGGGAACGCTGCGGCCAGCCAGCAGCTCGCCGCCGCCGGAGAGCTGAGCCCGCCCTCGGCGGCGCCGCCATTGGCACTGCTCAACTATCTCGGCCAGCCGGTGAACATCGACTTCTACCGGGGCAAGGCCGTGTTCGTCACGTTCATCTACACCCACTGCCCCGATGTCTGCCCCCTGATCACCTCGAACCTGCGGGTGGCGCTCAACCTGATGGGCAAGGACGCCTCCAAGGCCCAGGTGATCGCCGTCTCGGTGGACCCGCGGGGTGATACCCGCCAGGCGGTCGCGAAGTTCCTCGCCACCCACGAGATGACCGGGCGCATGCAGTACCTGATCGGCTCGGCGCGCGAACTGGCGGCGGTCTGGAAGGCGTGGGGGGTGGGCTCGGAACGCGAGGTGGGTCACCCTGACCTCGTCGAGCACACCGGCATCGTGTACGCCATCACCGGATCGGGCAAGCGCCTGGCCGTGTACGCGGCCAACTTCGAGCCCAACGATGTGGCCCACGACGCACCGATCCTGGCGGCGCAGTAGGGGAGGGAATGTCTCGCAGGGCTGCGCGCAGGCTGGCAGTGGCACTCGTGGCGGTGGCGGCGGTCGTGCTGGTCGCCGTGTTCGGCCTCGCGGGCACGTCGGGCACGCGCGGTCGCGCCGCCCCGGGGCTCCCCCGCGAACGGCTCTCGGGAGTCCCCGCCACGCTCACCGGCCTGCTGTCCTCCTCGCACGGCAGGCCGGTCCTGGTCGTGTTCTGGGCGAGCTGGTGTGGGCCCTGCTCGAAAGAGGCGCCGGCACTCGAGCGCTTCGCGCAGACCAGCGAGGGCCG
Organism: Solirubrobacteraceae bacterium; assembly: GCA_035515315.1. Taxonomy (GTDB): domain Bacteria; phylum Actinomycetota; class Thermoleophilia; order Solirubrobacterales; family Solirubrobacteraceae; genus Palsa-744. The sequence goes on along the minus strand of DATJBO010000018.1, from coordinate 7,716 downwards.
GGCCCGGATCGTCGGGGTGGATTGGAGCGACGCGCGCTCGGGAGCCCGTTCGTTCATCGCCCACCACCGCTGGACCTTCCCCAACGTCCGCGACGGGGAAGGCACGGTGGGCAACTCCTACGGGCTCACGGTGCTGCCCACGACCTTCGTGGTCGGCGCCCAGCGCCGGATCCTGGCCGTGCTGCGGGGACCCCAGAGCGAAGCCAGCCTCGAGCAGGCGCTGACCCGCGCGGAACGGTCAGGCGCGAGTCAGGCCTGAGCGTGGACGCCCGGGACGGCTTTCAGCCCCTGGGCGAAGTCGAGCAGCTCGGCGACGAGCTCGTTGTTGCGGTCGGCGTGCCCGCTCAACGTGATCACCGCCGGTGAGGCGCACATCAGCGGGATCGCGGTGATCCCGCTGAGGTCGGTCAGCATCATCGCCGCCACCGACCCCGGGACGGTCGTGATTGCCCCGCTCGCGGCGATCGAGGCGATCATCTCCTGTGCGTTCTTGGCCTGGTCGCCGGTGACCTCGGCGGGCGATCCGCGGTAGTCGTCGAGCGTCCAGAACCCGCTCCACTCCTTGTCGACCGTCGGGTGCATCCCCACGAACGTCTCTCCGATGACCTCCTCGACGGTCAGCTCGTCCCGGCCCGCGAGGTGGTGGCGTCGCGAAGCGAGCACCACGCGGGGCTCCTCGCGCAGCGGGTGCATCCACGTTCCGGCATCCTCGGGCGGACGGTGGCAGACGGCGAGGTCGACTTCGGCGAGCCACAGCTTCGTCTGCGACGATGGGAAGGGCAGCTCGCGGAAACGCAGGCTCACATCCGGATGGGAGCTCCTGAAGGCTGCGAGCACGCTGGGGCTGTCGAGCGCCGGGGCGTGACCGACAAAGCCGAACTCGATGCTCCCCTGTGCCGCGCGCGCCAGCCATTCGGCGGTGACGGACGCCTCCCTGTGGGCCGCCACCGCGGCCCTGGCCTTCGGCAGGAACGCCTCGCCGGCGGGGGTCAGGGTGACGCCCCGTGAGTGGCGCTGCAGCAGCGTCAACCCGAGTTCGCCCTCCAGCTGGGCCATCGCCTGGGAGAGGGCGGGCTGGGCGACGTGCAGGCGTGCGGCGGCCCGGGTGATCTGGCCCTCCTCGGCGACGGCTACGAAGTAGTCGAGGTGGCCGCGCCTGAAGTTCACCGGTAACCCCGCTACCCGCGGGACGATCCGCGCATTCCTACTCACGCCCACGAAAGGCCCCCTTGATTGTTTGGTGTGCGTGCGGCTCCCCACCGCTGGCCATGGCACCCTGCAAGGCCTAGAGATACGCAATCTTTATACCAGAGCTACGAGAAGCTATTGGACATCGCGCCCACCGCGACGGAGACTCGCGGTAGCCACACGCAGAAGTCCCTCCTTGCGTGGCGCCGGGCGCGGCGACCGTACTCCTCACCGTCGCCGCGCCCATACCCCTGCTCTGCCCGGCGACGCTCGGGCCGGGCGGGCGGGCGACGGCGCATGTGTCGGCGTGGCCGCGAGAGCCATCGGCGGCGGAAGACACAACGCCGTGCTGGTGAACCGACATCCATGAGCGGGGGCGCCAGCAACTTCGCGGAGGCACCCTTCTCGTCGGTCTTCGCAGGCTTTGGGCTGGAAACGAAAAACGCATACGAAGCCATCCAGTAACCCCGTAAGGTCGCCGTCTCCAATCCGACACGAAGGAGGTTGTCGATGACGTTGTTGTGGCTGCTCATCTGGTTCCTCGCCGGTCACGAAGCTCTGATCCTGGATCCCGTGAATGCCTGGGCGGCAACGCTCATCCTCGCGGTCGGGCTGGACCTCGCACGCGCCGGTGTCTTCCCCCAGGCGGGTAAGCGGGCATGAACGGCCGGCACGGCCGCCGTCCCTCCGACCGGTGGCCTCGGCGGAGTCACGCCGTCACGGGGCCGCTGGCGGCTGGCTATTCCCTCGCGAACAGCCTCAGGAACAGCAGGAAGATGTTGAGGATGTCAATGAAGATCCCGGCCGCCAGGGGGATGGCTTCGTCGGAGCCGGCACGGCGCAGGCGGTTGAAGTCGACCACCGTGTAGAGCCCGAAGATCACCAATCCCACGATCGCGTAGGCGGTGTACGCCGCGGGGATGCGCACGAAGATCAGTGCGATCCCGGCGACGATCAGCGCCAGCAGCAGCCAGAACAGGGTCCGGTACAGGAACGAGAGGTCCTTTCGGATCGCGTAACCGGTTGCGCCAAGGCCGCCCACGAACAGGGCGGTCGCGCCGAACGCCTGGCGGACCGCGGTGGGGTCGGTGGCGGCGTAGTAGTTGACGGTCGAGGCGACGCTCGCCCCGAGCAGCAACCCGAAGGCGAACAGCAGGCCGAGCGCCAGTCCCTGGTTCCCACGCGAGTTGGCGACGTTGAGACCCACGAGGCAGCCGAGCGCGATCAGCCACGCGATGAACCAGAACGCGCCGCCCGCGTTCCGGAACAGGTACACGCCGAGCGTCGCGAACCCGGTCGTCAGGGCGACGAGGCCCATCACCCGCCCGAACAGCGCCGGGGTGCTCGAGACGGGAAGGCGCTGCGCGTAGCCGGTGGCCTCCATCGTGGGCCGATTGTAGATAGGCCCACCCGAGGGCGACCGTCTGTCGGGCGGCTCCGACCGACGCGCTCCGCTCAGGCGGTGGCGAGGACGCGCAGCGCGGGGGGGAGGCGTTGCGCGAGCTCACCCTGGAGGGCTCTCGCTTCCTCGCTTCCGATCGGGCCGGGCCGGTTCAGCCGCTTCGCGAGGCGCTTGGCGTAATAGAGCGGATAGCCGTCGATCCTCGGTGTCCTGAGGATCGGGAGACCGACGCCCGCGGAGCGTCCCTCGGGGGCGACGAAGCACAGACAGCCATGGACGGGGATCTCCGTCGTGAGCCCGGCAAGGGCGGCCTGCACGTGGGCCACCTGGCGCTCCAGCCCGCGGACCAGGCTCGTGCGGTTGCGTCCATTGACCTTCAGCTTCTGGGCGCCGAACAGCGGCGTGGTCACCTCGATCTTGCCTCGGTAGCGCTTGCAGTCGATCACGTACACCCCGGAGGGGGCGATCGCGATGTGGTCGATGTTCGCCCTGCTCAGGGGCGCCGCGCGGTCATGGAGCATCGGCACGTCCGGGCAGCGGCGGGCCAGGAAGGCGGCGAGACCGTGCTCACCCTCGGCGCCGGTCAGCCAGTTGCGCTCCTCGAGCCGGCGCCGGCGGGCCTCGGGCGGAGGAAAGAGGGCCGTCTCGGCACGCTCGAGGCGCGCCCCCTCGCGCGGGCGGAGCTCGCGATCGTGTCGCAGACGTTCGGCGTGGTAGCGGGCGCTGCTTCCGGCCACGCCGATGTGGAGGTCCTCGGCGGCCATCGTGCGCCTACGGGGCCCCGGCTGTTACTGCGTTGCCGAGCCGAGCCCGGACAGGGTCGTCGAGGTGGCGTCGAACGTTTCCGACGCCGGTGGGGCCGATACGGTCGGGACCGAGCCGAATCCGAACATTTCGATGTCCATGACCATCTGCAGGCTCTTTCCGAGCGCCGGGATGTGGATGCTGATCTGTATCCGCCTGACGAGGTCGTGGGAGTCCACCCATACGTCGACGGGGAGCTCGCTCATCCCCAGCTTGGAGATCGCCTGCTGTGCGGCGCCGGCATTCTTCCCGGCGAGCGCCCCGGTGGCCTTCGCGAGGTCGATCGTCGCGGTGTAGTGGGTGGTGGGCACGCCGCGGATGGGGTTGGTGCCGACCTTCGCAACCGACGCACCGCTCGCCTTCAGGTATTCCAGGAACTGGGCGGGGTTCGACTGTCCTCCCAGCAGCTGGGTGGTGTCGAGTCCGGCCGCCTGTCCCACGCGGGTGAGGTCGACGCTCATCCAGCGGGCGCCGTTGGGGAGCTTGCCGGTCAGCAGCGGGGAGCTGACATACAGCTTGGAGCCCTTGAAGATCTCCTGGATCGTCATTTCGGACCCGAGCCCGGACGCGGCTGGAAGGCCGGCCACCTGGACCGAGAACGTTCCTTCCTTGGCCGCGTAGTTGAAGTAGCCCCCGCCACTCATCGTGATCGCGTTGGGGACCTCGCCGGCTTCGATCCGCGCAGACAGCTGCATGTGGGCCCCGCCGGCCCGGGCGGTGACGTCGGCCGCCTGTGCGAGCGGTCCGATCACCACGGCGGAGCTCCCGCATCCGCTCACGGCCACTGCGATCGCGAGCGACGCGAATGTCGCCGCTATCAGGGCACGCAGGCGCATCTCCGAACAGGATCGGCAGCTCTCGGCCCGGGCTTGAGCGAAGCTTCCGCCCGCCGCTGAGCTGTGTTGCTTGCCGTGCATGGACCGCGGGGGAGGGGTGGGGTACGACACGCCCACGGACCTCGGCTCGCCGAATGGCACGGCAGGCTTCTGATCAGCCGAACGGCGGGTGGTCAGGCTCGCGGCGGGGCCGGCTGGGAGCGGTTGCCTCCGACGCTCACGCGTCTTCTTCTTGGGAAGGTTCTTCCTGCGTGGGTTCTTCTTCGGCTTCTTCCGCTTCTTCGGCTTCTTCGGCGGTGTTTTCGCCCCCTCCGCTGTGGACGCCGCGCCTGGAGTGAGGCTGGGCCTTGCGCTTCTTCTTCCTCGTCGCCCCGGGCTTGTTCGCCTCGGTCTTGTGCTTGCGGGGCTTTGCCGTCTGATGTGTTCTCGAGGGCTTGGCTCCATGGGCACGGGCACGAGCCTGGGCCGCCCCCGATCCGATCGCGAATATGAGGAGCACCGTGCAGCAAGCAACGAGGCCCAGGAGCCGGCGCATGGTCGTGCCCACCCGAGCGGCCGGAGAAGCATCGTGACCTTGCCGTTGTCTGCCAACGGTGCGCAATCCGCGAGGCATGATCTGGGCCTGTTCTCGGGGCGGCAAGCGCGACTCTCCAGCATTTCGCGACGCGTTGGACGGACAGCTGAGCTGGACGCGGGGGCCCCTCGGAGGGGTTAGTCTCGCCGCACTCGACCAAGGAGGCAGATCGTGCTGCGGTTCGTCAAGAGCAACGCCATCGCGCTGATCGCCCTCGTCTTCGCCATGACCGGGACGGGGCTTGCGGCGTCGCACTACGTGATCACGTCCACCAAGCAGATCAAGCCGAGCGTGCTGAAGAAGCTGCACGGCGCGCGGGGATCACGGGGAGCCACGGGTCACACCGGCTCGCAGGGCGTGCAGGGCCCGGTCGGGCGGCAGGGCCTGCCCGGAGCGCAGGGACCAGAAGGCCCCTTCCCGTCCTCGCTGCCGGCGGGCAAGACGCTGACCGGCACCTGGGAAGTGGACGGCAACAACCCGACGAAAAGCAGCACGACCACGCTCAGTGCCGCTATCTCGTTCCAGTTCCCGCTCGCGAGCCCACCGCAGTGGGCGTATGAGAGCGCCGGGGAACACTCGAAGGAATGCCCCGGGAGCTCGGCCGAACCCAGTGCGACGGCAGGGTGGATGTGCGTCTACGAAGCGGAATCGGGATCGGTCCAGGGTGTGTTCCTCGCGACCCCTTCCCGGTTCGGGAGCTTCATCGAGGCCGAATCCGAGGAAACGGAAGGCCTCTTCTACATCTACGGCACCTGGGCCGTGACCGGGTAGAGCGGGTCCCTACCGACGGCCCCCGGCCGGTGCTCGCCGCTGGCGCCGGCGTGGCGCCGCGGCGTCAGGGGAGCTCGCAGGTCGGCTCCCGGAGGCCTACCCGGCGGTGACGGGTATAGGTCCCGAGTGCCTTCGGTTCACTGGCAGGGACGTGCCACCTCATCGCGAAGCCGAACCTGCCGGCGCCTCCGGGCCTCAGAGGCAGCTCGACGTCGAGGATCTTCTCAGATCCTGCTTCGACCTCGAGCTCCAGGTTTCACGTCGGGGGATCGTGTCAGGCCGGCGGTAGATGATGCGGCGAGGCCGCACGATGCGGTGCGGCGAGCTATCCTTCGGCCTGCGCGCGACCGTGCGCAAACGCAACTACAAGGGGGCCTCATGCGGAGAGATGTCCTGACACGCCTCGCTCTTGCGGGCGTCTTCGCTCTCGTTTGCCCTGCCGCGATGTTCGCGGGGACGAGCGCAGCGAGCGAAGTGGCATACAACAACCTCAACACGGTGCCGTCGATGGTCAACGGCAAACCCGACGAAGACACCTACTCGCAGGACTACGAAGGGTTCATGGCCGGGGGCATGTTCGGTGGACAGATCGAAACCGTGCAGACAAACAAGCGGACCGTGAAGTCCCTGACGACGCAGGTAGACGTCTTCGCTTGCGAATACGGTGAATATCAACTTGAAAACTGCTACACGATCAAGCCAAAAAAGAAGTTCACGCAGGAATGGACCGCCAGCATCTACGAAGTGGGCCCCGGGAACGAACCGGGTGCTCTGGTCGCGACAGGTAAATCGGTGGCAAAGCTGCACTACCGACCGACGACCAACGTGAGCTGCCCGGCTACGGTCGAAGGCAAGGGCTTCGGCGCGAACTGTGACGTCGGCGGATATCTGCAGACGATCACGATCAAGAAATTCACCCAGAGCAAACCGCTTCCAATCAAGGCGATCGTGCTGCTGACCAACAGCTGCGAAGCCTGTGGCGGCAAGATCGTGAACGTTGGTCTACAGACGGCTTATAAGGAATTCGCAGGTGGGGAATTCATCGCCGAACCGCCAGCCGCAGGTGGCGTCCCGGCCGTAGGCGCAGACCCGCTACCCGAAAGCATCTACTACAACAGCAAATTTGTCGAAGCCGAAGAATGGAAGGAATTCCAGCCGGTCTTCGAGCTGGAAACCAAATAGCGACGGCGAAACGCCGCGGGATTCGCACGTTAGGGGCCCGCCGGGCGGCGGGCCCCTAACGTGTCGCATGCAAACGTCCATCTCTGAGCCGGCGACGCAAACTGATCGCGCGCACGTTCTCCTGCGACGCTGCCTATTGCTCGAGCCCGACGGCTTGGCGGGCTTCGGCGCTTGTCGCAAAGTCCTCGATGCGAACGATCAGTCCGTCTAGCATGACGCCACTCGCCCGCGCACGGCCGTTGGCAGCCGTGTCCCGGGCCTTTGGCTCTGATGTACCACGACCCGCGGGTGGTGGCCGTGTCGCAGCTATGGGAGTCGTCACAGCCGCTCATCACGACGCTCGTCAGCGCGGCCGATCAGGGCAAGCTCTAGATGCGCGGCGCCGAAGCGGGCACTTTGTCGTGAGGCCAGTGACCGATCACGTCCAGTCTGATTTCGGTGCCAGCTCGCCAGTGGCGGAGCACCTTCGCTGCCTGTGGTGTCCGTCGTGATCGGGCTGGGATTAGTACGGTGTCTGACATAACCGTCACCAGTTCGGGGCCGAGTTCAAGCTCCCATGTGCAGTGACCCATCACGATCCCACTCTTGTGGCGGTGAGGGCGGAAGCAGAAGTCGAGAAGCGGGTCGTAGCCTGCTCGCGCGGGCCAAGAATCTGAGATCTGCTGTGCCTCCCGGCCGTCGATGGTGAGTGCCCGCGGAGTCCAGAAGCACTTTTCCTTGTCCGCGCCGCCCCGTTCTGCGAAGCGGCAGGTCTTGACCTGCAGAAAGCCGGGCGGTGCGTTCAGCTTGGCCAGCGTCGCGGCTGCTTGCGCCGGGGTGGCGCTCCGTTCGGGTGTCGGTGCTTCGTAGATGGTCTTGGGCTGCGCCGCGTGTGTAATCCGCACGGCGGCCGCCGTGAGCGCGGCGAGTACGGCGACGGCGAGCAACGCTGCACGCACGGGCAGCGGCATGGGACAGGT
>DATJBO010000017.1:0-4895 GCA_035515315.1 Solirubrobacteraceae bacterium | reverse complement strand
CGAGATCGCGGAGGTGACCGGGATCGACCCCGAGGAGGTCGACTCGATCAAGCGCTCCGCCCAGGCGCCGGTGTCGCTGGAGAAGCCCGTCGGCGACGAGGAGGAGTCCGAGTTCGGGCAGTTCATCGCCGACGAGCGCGCAGAGTCCCCCTACGAGCGGGCTGCCGAGATCCTCACCAAGGAGGCGCTGAGGGAGGCCCTCGAGAACCTTTCCTACCGCGAACGGCGCGTCCTGGAGCTCCGATACGGGCTCGGCGGAGAGCACCCGCGGACGCTCGATGAGGTTGGCCGCACGTTCAACGTGACGCGCGAGCGGATCCGCCAGATCGAGAACCAGTCGTTGAAGAAGCTGCAGAGCCTCGCCGAGGCCCAGAAGCTCCGCGACGTCGCCTGAGAACACGCCCGGGGCCCCTCGCTGGGGACCGCGTGGCGCCCGCGCCGTGGCACGTGAGCTGCGCCGGCCGGCGGTCCGGCGACGTCCAGCGCGGTTGCAGGCACTCAAGAGCCGGCGGGCCGATGCCGATCAGCGGAATATGTTTGACGTCGAGGCCGCTCTGCGTGAGCTCGTCTCCAAAGAGGGCTCCGACCTGCACCTGAAGGTCGGCGCCGTACCGCTGTTCCGCATCCACGGCGAGCTAGCCGGCGACGGCGCCTTCCCGGATGAGCTGAGCGCGCAGGACACCGAGCATGCGCTCAAGCGGATCCTCACGAACGAGGCCAAGCTCGACGAGTTCGCCCAGGAGAACGAGGTCGACTTCTCGTTCGAGATCGAGGGCGTCGCCCGGTTCCGCATCAACTCCTTCCGCCAGCGCGGGCTGATCTCGCTGGTGTGTCGCGCGATCCCGCACAAGATCCTCACGATCAAGGAGCTGGCGCTGCCGCCGGTGATCACCGAACTGGCCGAGGAGGAGCGCGGGATCATCCTGCTGACGGGCACGACCGGCTCCGGCAAGTCGACCACGCTGGCGGCGATGATCGACCACATGAACCACACGATGAGCAAGCACATCGTGACGATCGAGGACCCGATCGAGTTCGTCCACGAGGACAAGCGCTCCGCCATCAACCAGCGCGAAGTCGGCATGGACACGGCCTCCTTCAGGCGCGCCCTGCGCAGGGTGCTGCGCCAGGACCCCGACGTGATCCTGGTGGGGGAGATGCGCGACGAGGAGACCGTTCACACGGCGCTGTCGGCCGCCGAGACGGGCCACCTCGTGCTGTCCACGATCCACACCGTCGACGCCACCGAGTCGATCAACCGCCTGCTCGACTTCTTCCCGCCCCACCAGCACCAGCAGGCCCGCGGCATGATCGCCGGCACGATCAAGGGCGTCATCTCCCAGCGGCTCGTGCCCGGCGCCGAGGGTGGCAGGGTCGCGGTGTGCGAGATCCTGCGCATGACCGGGCGCGTGCGCGACATGATCATGGACCCGGACCAGACCGGGAAGCTGGTCGAGGTGATCTCCTCCGGCGGCTACTACGGCATGCAGACCTTCGACCAGGCCCTGTTCGGCCACGTGAAGGCCGGACGCGTGACCTTCGAGGACGCCTACAAAGTCGCCTCCAGCCCCCACGACTTCAAGCTGCTGATGCAGGCCGACGGCCGCCGCGGCACCACCATGGACGACGTGGCCGCCGCCGAAACCCAGCGCGACGAGGCCGCCAGCCCGCCCGCTCCCGCGGCCTGAGCGCCACGCCCGCGCCGCCGCCGCCACCGGCGCGTCGGTGTCCACCGGCGCCCGTCACTTCACTTGGTAAAGTAAAGGCGTATGGCGCTTGATGAGACGTGTCCGGTGTGCATGACCGCGCAGATCGTGTGCGGGAAGTGGACGCTGCTGCTCGTCCGTGACCTGGCGGAGGGGCACTCGCGCTTCTGCGAGCTGGAACGGTCGCTGTCCGGGATCAGCCCCCGCACGCTGTCCCTGCGGCTGCGGGCCCTCGAGGAGGAGGGCATCGTCGAGCGCCACACGTTCCCCGAGGTCCCACCGCGCGTCGAGTACGCGCTGACCGAGAAGGGCCGCGCGCTGTTGCCGATCATCGACGACATGCGCGCCTACGGGGAATCGTGGCTGGGGGCGGAGTGCGCCGAGCGCCCCGTGCCCGCAGACGCGCTGGCCGTGGCGTAGCGGACGGCCCATCTCCCCTCGGCGCGGCGTCCGCGGACGCGCCGGCGACGGCGTAGCGCCGGAGGAGGCCCCGCCCGGTGCGCCACTCGACCGACTGCAACGCTGGCTGCGCGCGCCGGGGACCGGCAGGAGCGACCGGGTGCGGGCCGAATCAGCCACAGCATGAGCTCCACCTCACTGCAGGCTGTCCTCGGCGCCCACCTCGAGGCGGCGGCGGAGTACCTGCAGTCGGAGCTGGCGGAGGGAGCCGAGGTACCGTTCGAGCTCGAGCGCCGGGGCGGGCGCCCCGGGGCGCGTCGACCGGCCCTGTACTGCTACCGGCCGCTCGTCGGGGAGTTCCTGCACGAGCGCGCCGACAGCCTCGAGCGGCTGCCCACGCACCGCCAGGCGGAGATCGCCCTCGCGGACTTCGACGGGCTCGACCGCTACCTGCTCGACCATGGCGTAGAGCCCGGCGACGCCGGGCCCCGCGGGCGGCTGCGAGAGGGGCTGCTGGCGCTGATGGAGGACGCCTTCGGCGAAGGGGGCGAGTTCCAGCTCGCACCCGAGCGCCTGCAGGGCGCGCTGGCCTCGCTGCAGGCCTCGGCCGGATCCGCCCGCAGCGAGGTGACGGTGCTGGCACGGCTGCGCGGCCTGGCGATCGCGTCCCCGGAGCTTGCCCTGGCCGACGGCCTGGAGATCGTGCGCGAGGAGGCGCTGCCGGGCCCCCTGCCGGACATGGGAGCGAGCTTCGCGGCCGACACCGGCGAGCCCGTGTTCGTGCTGCTCGCGTGTGACGGGGAGGACCCCCGCCGGGCGGTCCACGCCGCGCGCGGGGTGCTCGCCGAGCTGCTCCGCGCCCTACGCCTGTTCGGCGACGGGCGGATCGCGCTCGACGCCCTCGGCTGGGTCAGCACGGGCGGCGGCGCGTGGCGGGCGCTCCCGCTTCCGGGCGGGCCGCCCCGGGGCGGAACGCTGCTGCTGACCCCCGACCAGGAGGACGAGCTCCGTGCCTTCTGCAACCTCGTCTCGGGCCGGGCCTTCGAGGGCGGCACGCTCGAATGGGCGCTGCGGCGCTTCGAGCTTGCCTGCGAGCGGGCCGGTGCGCTCGAGGCGCTGAGCGACAACCTGCTGGCGCTGAGCGCCCTGCTCGAGGACGAGGACTCCCCGCCCGGGCTCCTCCCCGGACGGCTGGCCGCCCTCTGCGCGGCCCACGAGGATGTCCCCGAGCTGGCGGGGCGCATCGAGCAGGCGATCGCGCTCGAGCGCGCGCTGCGCCTCGGAGCGGCCCACCCCGGCGCCCAGGGCGAGGAGCTGGCCCGTGAGGTCGCCGAGCACCTGCGAGCCCTGCTGCGGGACGTGATCTGCGGGCACCTGCCCGAACGCCTCGGCGAGCTCGCCGACGGGATCATCGCCGAGGCGCAGCAGTCACAGCCCCAGCTGCCGCAGCAACCGTTCGAGGGCCCGGGCGCCGCGCCCCAGGAGCCCGGCGAAGGCGAAGGCGCGGGCGCCTGCGGCGAGCCGCCCGACGGCTACACGCCGATGTCACTCGAGGAGATATTCAGCAATGCGGCGCAGTCCGAGGAGATCCTGGACGTCTTCATCTAGCTGAGGCACCACCACGAGCGCCGCGCCCTCGAGCTCGGAGGACAGTATCTCGATCGAGTCGCGGTCCCTGCGCGCGAGCACGTCGAAGTCGGCGAGGTTGGCCGCTAGGCGCTCGGCGAGCTGGGGGTCCAGCTCACGGCTGAGCAGCTCGGCCACCTCGTCGGTCGCGTGGCCCCCGAGACCGTCCAGGTGGGTGCGGTTGACGACCAACCCGTCGGCGGACATGCCGGCCTCCCGCAGGCGGCGCGCCAGGAACAGCGCCTCCGACACGGGATCCGGCTCGGGCGAGGTGACGATCACGAACGATGTCTCGCGTGCCCTCAGCAGCGCCTCGACCTCGCGGGTGCGCTGGCCGAACCCGTCTATCACGCTCGACATGGTCCGGAAGAAGCCCGACAGCTCGTTCAGCATGTTCACGCCCGTGACGCGGGCGAAGATCGAGAACACGAGCGCAGTGCCGCGCCCGAACAGCCGCGCGGTGAGCCCGCTGGGGGCGAGGAACACCTGCAGCGCCCGCCCTTCGAAGAAGCCCAGCAGCCGCCCCGGCGCCTCGAGGAAGTCCAGCGCGTTGCGCGACGGCGGCGTGTCCAGGACGATCACCTCGAAGTCGTGTTCCTCGTAGAGCTCGTACAGCTTGGCGACCGCGCTCAGCTCCTGCGAGCCCGCCACCGCGGTCGACAGCTCCCGGTAGATCGGGTTGGCGAGGATCTCCTCGCGCGCCCTCTCGTCGCTCGCCAGCCGCATCACCACCTCGTCGAAGGTGCGCTTGGTGTCGAGCATCATCGCCCACAGCTGGCCCCGTCCCCGCACGCCGGCCGCGCGCAGCGCCACGGGCTCGATCCGGCTCGGCTCGCTGGAGAGACGCTGCAGTCCGAGGGCCGAGGCTAGGCGTTTGGCCGGGTCGATCGTCACGACCGCCACCTTCATGCCCTCCGTGGCCAGGCCGAGCGCGAGCGCGGCCGAGGTCGTCGTCTTGCCGACCCCCCCGGCGCCCACGCACACGAGCACCCGCTTGCCGGCCAGCCGCGCCGCCAGCCCGGCGGACCTGGAGCTGCGGGCAGCGGCCATCGCGCTAGAGGGTAGTGACCGTGCAGGAATAGGCCCCCGCGCTGCGAATACCCAGCGGACGGCTACTGCAGATCACTCGAACACCGGGAGCCCCCGTGGAAGGTAAGGCCAAGG
>DATJBO010000016.1:0-2333 GCA_035515315.1 Solirubrobacteraceae bacterium | reverse complement strand
TTACCTTCCAGGCCGAATGTTGCCCGAAGAAAACGACACGCCGGGAGGGGAGGGAGGGCTCCCGCCGGGGCGCCGCGAGGGGGACCTGCTCGCCGAACGGCGTGCGCGGCGCGCCGTGGAGGGCGGGGAGCAGGCTCTGGTGCGCCGCGCGGAGGCCGCCGAGGCGACCGTTCACACGCTCGAACGTCACGTCCACAGCCTCCAGCAGCGGCTGCGCGAGGCCGAGGAGGAGAACTCCCGCCTGGGCGCGGCGCTGTCCGAGGAGCGCAGCGCGACCGTGACCGGGGAGCAGGAGCTGCGCTCGGCCCGCCAGCGCGAGTACGAAGAGCTCCAACTCCGTCGCGAAGCAGAGCAGCGCGCCGAGCGGATCGAGCGCGAGCTCAGCTCCGCCGAGCAGGCCGCCGCCGGGGGGCGCGCCGCGCTGGCCCGCAGCGAGCAGGAGCTGCAGGGCCGGATCGCCGAGCTGGAGCGCCAGGTGGCCGAGCTGCGCGCGGAGCTGGTCGAGGAGCGCAGTGCCCGCGGCCGGACCGAGGCGGAGCTGGCCGGCGTGCGCCGCGTCCACGTCCAGATGCAGGCCGTGCTGGCCGAGACCAAGGAGCTGCTGCAACGGGTCCTGGCCGCCCAGCGAGCCGCCGAGGCGGCGCGGGTGACGGCGGCGGCACCCGCGGTCGAGGCGGCCAGGGTCGAGCCGCCCGCGGTCGAGGCGGCCACGGTCGAGCCGCCCGCGGTCGAGCCGGCCGCGGTCGTGCCGCCTGCGGTCCCACCGCGGCCGGCACCCTCCCATCCCTCACCGGCGCCGGCGTCCGCCGCCCAGGCATCGGCTGCGGCCGCGCAGGGCGCCGAGATGGCCGACGCGCTGGCCGCCGCGGTCGAACGGCTGCGCGCCCGTGCCGAGGCCGCCCCGTCCCCGCAGGCCGCCCCCGAGGCTGGTGGCGTGCCGGCCACGCAGCTCCCGCCGGGTGCGCCCGTGGTGTCGCCCGCGGGTCCCGCCGGGGAGCCCGCACCGGCGGCCCACAGAGAGCCCCACAAGCACAGCATGTCGCTGATCTCGCGCTGGCGCAAACGGCGCAAAGAGCGGCGCGAACGGGCCGGCTCCAGCCGGGCCGGCGCATAGCATTCGGCCTGTCGTGAGCAAGGCCACCTGCGCCCACCTGCACGTCCACTCCGAGTACTCGCTGCTGGACGGAGCGTGCAAGATCGATGCGCTCGCCGAGCGCGCCGCGGCCTTCGATCAGCCGGCCCTGGCACTCACCGACCACGGCGTGATGAACGGCGCCGTGGACCTCTACAAGGCCTGCCGCAAGCACTCCGTGAAGCCGATCGTGGGCTGCGAGATCTACTTCGTGGACGACCACCGGGCTGCCTCCCAGGCGCGGACGGAGCGCAACCACCTGACGCTGCTCGCATCCTCCGACGAGGGCTACCGCAACCTCGTCAAGCTCTCCTCGGCCGGCTTTCTGGAGGGGCTGCAGCGGGGCAAGCCGACCGTCGACCTCGCCCAGCTCGAGAGCCACGCCGAGGGCGTGATCGCCCTCACCGGCTGCCTGGCCTCCCGCTTCTGCCAGCGGCTGCTCGAGGACCGGGCCGGCGACGCACGCGCCCACGCAGAGGAATTGATCGGGGTCTTCGGCCGCGAGAACGTGTACTTCGAGGTGCAGAAGAACGGGCTGCCGGCCCAGGAGAAGTGCAACGAGGGGATCGTGCGGATCGCCCGGGAGCTCGGCGGGAGCCTCGTCGGGACGGGGGACGTCCACTACCTGCGCCGCGAGGACCACGACCACCACACGGCGCTGCTGTGCGTGCAGACGAAGAGCACGATCCAGGCGCCGAAGCTGCGCTTCGAGACCAACGAGTTCTACCTGCGCGACAGCGACGAGATGGTGGCCGCCTTCGCCGAGTGGCCCGAGGCGATCGCCAGCACGGTCGAGATCGCCGAGCGCTGCGAGGTCGAGCTCGAGCTCGGCAAGCAGCTGATCCCCCGTTTCGAGACGCCCGACGGAAGCAGCGAGCGGGAGTACCTGCGCGCGCGCGTGGCCGAGGGGCTGTGCCTGCGCTACGGCGACCCGCCGCCGGCCGAGGCGTTCGAGCGGATGGATGTGGAGCTCGACGTGATCGACCGGATGGGCTTCAACGCCTACTTCCTGATCGTGTGGGACTTCGTCAAGTTCGCCAAGGAGAACGGCATCGCCGTGGGCCCCGGGCGCGGCTCGGCGGCCGGCTCGATCGTCGCCTACTGCCTGGCGATCACCGACGTCGACCCGCTCCGCTACGACCTGCTGTTCGAGCGCTTCCTGAACCCCGAGCGCGTGTCGATGCCCGACATCGACATCGAC
>DATJBO010000015.1:0-2027 GCA_035515315.1 Solirubrobacteraceae bacterium | reverse complement strand
AGGCGCCGGTCCTTGAGCACCCGCCCCTCGGTCTGGCAGGCCGGGCAGTAGGCGATCACATAGTCCTCGAAGTGGACCGCCTTCAGGGTCTCGCCACAGCGCGGACACGGCTCTCCCTCGTGGCGATGCACGCGCAGCGGCAACGGCAGCTTGTCGGGGATCGGCAGCGTGATCGACTGCTCGTAGTGGGCGAGCGCACCAGCGAGCGTCTCGACGATCGCGCTGCGTAGGCGCTCGAGCTCCTGCGCGTCGAGGTCCGCTCCTCGCTTGTAGGGGGAGAGCCGGGCCTGCCAGAGAATCTCATCGACCCACGAGCGACCGATGCCCGCGATCACGTGCTGGTCGCGCAACAGCGCGTGCAGTGGCCGCGGGGCGTCCAGCAGCTCTCCCAGGCGTGCCGGCTCGCCTGGGTCCGGCCATGCCTCCGGCCCGAGGCCGGCGAGCGCATCGTCCTCATCGAGCTCGCCCGCGGGCAGCAGCTTCACCCACGCCGCCTGCTTAGAGCCGAACTCGCGCAGCCGCAGCTCCCTTCCATCGGCCAACCCCACGAGCAAGCGCGAGGTCCGGTCGCGCGGCCCGGCGGCCTTGTCGTAGAGCTGCAGGCGCCCGGCGGACATCAGGTGCATCAGCAGCGCCAGCCGTTCCTCGGCGTCGATCATCACGACGAGGTGCTTGCCGCGCCTGCCCACGGCTTCGATGTGTCCGCCGGCGAGTGCGGACAGCGGCGGCTCAAAGGTCCTCAGCGCGTTGATCCCGGGCGCCCGCGCGTACTCAATCGACGCTCCCCGCAGCGCCTCGTCGAGCAGACGAGCGGTGATCTCCACCTCGGGAAGCTCCGGCATCGCCCTCATCGTAGGGCGATGCCGGTGAGCTGCTATCGCGAGTAGGCGCGGATCGGCGGACCTTCGTACTTGACGTGTTCGGGACTCGTCCAGCGCACGCGCCAAGTTTCCCCGGGGGTCGAGGAGTTGAGGCTCCAGTAGCCGAGGCTGTTGGTGTGCGCGCTGGCGAGCGTGCGCCAGTGCTTGGAGCCTTTGGCTTTCACGAGCACCGTCACCGTCGTTGCGCCGGTGGCCGGCCGGACGAGCCCCCACAGCGAGACACCGTGACCGTGCTTGGTGACGGTCAACGGGATCGGCCAGCCGGCATACAGTGGCTTGGCCGCGCCGCTGACGTACTCGAGGCCCGTCTGGAAGCCGACCGTGCCACCGTGCACGCTCGAGCCGGGCGCACCGCCGAGCGGGTCGTCCTTGAACAGGTACTGCGAGAAGGCCGCCACGCGTGGGTTCGCGTACGCGATGTGCTCGGCGATGGCGTCGAATTCAGCCTGCTTGGCCGCCGAGACGCCGAGCTGCTTGTTCGGCAGGCTTTGAACGCCGAACTCGGTCAGGTAGATCGGCACGCCCGCGGGGATCGCGTGGGCGCGAGCGGCCAGGTTGAGCGCGTTCGACAGGCGCGAGAGCGCCCCGAGCGTCACGTCGTCACGTTCCGAGGGCACGTAGTAGGGCCCGGCGGGCAGCGTGTAGGCGTGGTGGGCGTAGCCCGCCATCGGCAGTTCGCTGCAGGAGCCCGCTTTCTTGTACTTCGCGTTCAGGCACAGCGCTTCGCGCATGAACGCGAGCGGCGCCACGTCATGCACCAGCGCGTTCGCTTTTTCCTTGCGCGACTTGCTCTTGATCATGCTCTTGACAGAGTCAAAGCCCGTCGGCGCGGTCTCCCCGAAGAGCACCTGTGGGTGGGCGATGCCGGCCGCTTGCAGACCCGCGTAGCCAGCCTCGTAGAGGCCGCGGTAGATGCGCCCGGAGGCGGGCGTGCCGTTGGAGTTCCACTGCGGCAGCAGGAAGGCCGGGTGGTTGGCCTCGTTCCAGATCGAGTAGACGGAGACCTCCGTGCCGAACTCGCGGCCGACGGCGGTCATGAATTCCTGGAAGTCGCGCTGGTCGGGCCTCGTCACGTACGGGGCCTTCCTGTTGGACGTCGCCCAGCGGGGCACGGGCGAGGTCACCGTCAGCAGCACCGGCCAGCCG
>DATJBO010000014.1:0-7574 GCA_035515315.1 Solirubrobacteraceae bacterium | reverse complement strand
GGTGTCCACCTCGCCCCGGCGCAGGGGCACCTTGGCGATCGTCCTGACGCCGACACCCGGGGAGATGCGCACGCAGCGCAGTGGCGCGATCACGCCGCGGCGGGCGGCCGCCGCGAGGTCGAAGCGGGAGGTCTGCGTGGGGAACAGGTCGGTGACGTGGCGGGCGATCAGCGCGCCCGTGGCGGTCATGCCGATGAAGATCGGCCCCGTCCAGTTGCGGATCGCGGCGCTCGTCTTCTCGCCCAGGGCGGTGTGGGCCTCGTCGCAGATGACGATCGTGTAGGCGCTCGAGATCTTGCCCGCGTTGCGGACGAACCACTGGTAGGTCTCGACCGTGACCGGCCCCTTCGCGGAGTCCTCGCCTTTCAGCAGGGGCCGGCTGATGCGCTTCTTGTAGCCGCGGTCGCGCAGCTCGCCGAGGAACTGGTCGACGAGGTTGCGCCGGTGGGTGAGGATCAGCACCCCGCCGGTCTGGGAGGCCTCCACGAAGCCCAGCGCGGCGACCGTCTTGCCGGCCCCGGTGGCGTGCTCGAACCAGAAGCGCTTGGCGGCGTTGGGGTCCTCGGGCGCCTCGGCCAGCGACCCCTCTTCCTCGCCCTCCTCGACCCAGTCCTGGGGCTCCTCGCCGTCGCCCTCTGCCTCGGGCTCCTCCTCGGCGGACTCTTCCTCGCCGTCGATGTCGGCGGTGCCGAGCAGCTCCTCCTCGAGCTCGTCCTCTTCCTCCTCCTCCTCGGGGGCGGCGCGGGCCACGGGCCCGAGGTCCTCGTCCTCGTCGTCCTCCTCGTCGTCGAGCTCGTCCTCGTCCTCGTCGAGCTCCTCGTCCTCCTCGGCGGCCTCCGCCGCCGCCGGCGCCTCGTCGGTGCCGTTCGGGCTGGCGGGCTCGTCGAGGCCCAGGATCGCGGCCGACGCGAGCAGCTCCGGCGAGGCCGCCCCGTTGGAGCGCCCGTTGCCACCAGAGATCTTGCGCTGCTCCTCGGCCAGCAGCGCCGTGAGCGTGCCCGACAGGGCGTCCACCTGGTGGGCGGAGAGGACGGTGCCGTCGGCGAGCTTGGGCTCCTCCACGGAGAGGATCCGTTCCAGGCCCAACAGCAACGAGAACTCCCGTCTCCATGCCGTGGACGGGCTCGTGCGCTTGGGGTCCTCGTCCAGCTCGGCGAGAGCGAGATCGAGGGCACGCCGGCGGGGGGTGCCGGGAGCGAGCGCCTGGGCGGGGTCCTCCCCCTCGTGCAGGAAGCGCTCGCGGACGAGCTTCTGCGCCCGTGCGATGTCGTCAGAGCTTGGGATCGTCGCGGCCCGTGGGACCGCTGAGGCTGACTCGGCCATGCGGCTGTGAGTTCCAGACTGGTCCGCGCAGAAAGAGAGACTTCGGCGCGGCTTGAGTACGCGACGGTGCAGTCCTCGCACCGTCTGCCGGACGCTAACGGTGCGTCCGGCTGTGATGTAGCTCAGGATATAACACCTGCAGGCGCCATCCAAGAGGTCTGACCGGGCTCGTGCATCTGCGACGCTGTGGCCGATGAGCATCCGGCGGGTGGCGATCGCAGCGGCTGTCCTGGCGGTGGCGGCGCTCGTGGTCGTGGGGCTCGTGCAGCTGGGCGACTCCCCCGGGGCTCCCTCGGCCTCGCACCTCAGCCTGGCGCAGATGCGCTCGCAGCTGGCCGGATCGCCACCGCCGCTGGCCACCCTGCATGCACAGGCCGACGAGCTGCTCGGCGGGGGCATGGGGGCCCTGCGGGCGCGCCTGGCGATGCTGCATGGGCGCCCGGTGGTGATCAACAAGTGGGCCTCCTGGTGCGGACCCTGTCGGGGCGAGTTCGGCATCTTCCAGCGGGTGTCGGCGAAGGACGGCCGCGAGGTGGCCTTCATCGGGATCGACTCCGGGGACAGCCGGGCCGCGGCCGCCCGTTTCCTGAAGGCCTCGCCGGTCAGCTACCCGAGCTACCTCGACCCGAGCGGGAGCATGGGCTTCGCGGTCAGCGACTCGAGCTTCACCCCCGTGACCGTGTTCCACGGGGCCCACGGAGGTCTGTTCATCCATCAGGGCCCCTACCGGAGCGATACGGAACTGGAACGGGACGTCGTGCGCTACGGGCTGGACGCCTGAAGGGGGCCGGGTGCCCGAGCTGCGCATCGACCCCCTCAGCGGACACCGCACGATCATCGCCGGCGAGCGGTCGCGCCGGCCCGGGGGTGAGCCACGTTCCACGCCGGCGGATCCGATCGATCCGGCCAGCGACCCGTTCGCCGAGGGCCACGAGGACCGGACCCCGCCGGAGCTGTACGCGGTGCGGGAGGACGGGTCGCCACCGAACTCCCCCGGCTGGCGGGTGAGAGTGGTGCCGAACCTCTACCCGGCGCTGTCGGCGCCCGCCTCCGACGGCGCGCGATCGCCGGTGGCGGCCCAGGAGCAACCCGAGGGCCGCGGCGGCACCCCCCAGGAGCTGTTCATCTCGCTGCCGGCCACCGGGGGGCACGAGGTGATCGTCAACGGTCCCCAGCCCGTCACCTCCCTGGCGGAGCTCCCGCGCGAGCAGGTGATCGAGGCGGTCGACACGTGGCGCGAGCGGATGCGCGTTCACGAGCACAGTGCCTACGTGCAGCTGATCGTCAACGAGCGCGTCGAGGCCGGGGCCTCGCTCCCCCACACCCACGCCCAGCTGTATGCGCTCGACTTCGTCCCCGGCGAGGTGGCCCGTGAGCGGGAGCGGTCCAGCGCCTACACGACCCGCACGATGGGGGCCAGCCTGCTCGGGGACGTCGTGGCCGAGGAGGTACGACGGGGCGAGCGGGTGGTGGCGATCGACGAGGAGGCGGTGCTGATCGCACCGTGGGCCTCCCGGCTCCCATTCCAGCTGATGCTCGCCCCGCGCCGGCCGCGATCCCGGTTCGAGGAGGGAGGGGCCTCGGGCGCTTCGCTGCTGCACGACGGCCTGTGCAGGCTGGCACGGCACCTCGGCTCGAGCCCTCCGCTGAACATGTGGGTGCGGACGGCCCCGCGGGGGGCCGAGGACTTCTGTTGGCGGATCGACGTGATGCCCCGGCTCACCCACCTCGCGGGGCTCGAGCTCTCGACGGGGCTGAACCTCAACATCGTCTCCCCGGAGCAGGCCGCGGCCGCGCTGCGCGACCGCTGACGGACACGCGAGCTAGGCTGGCGCGCGTCGATGGCGCCAGAGGACCGCTTCCTGCCCCGCTTCGCCGCCGAGCCCCCACAGGAGGGGCTTCCGAGCGGACGCTGGCAGGAGCGCCTCGAGCGGGAGCTGCTGACGGGCGCCTTGGCCCTCGAGGACGAGCAGCCGGACATCGGCGAGCCGGGGCGGATCCTGTGGTACCCGGACCGGACCTGGCACGGACGGACCTACGTGCCGGCCACGGCCCAGACGGACGCCGGATTCGAGCTGTACGGATACGTGCGTTACCTGCCTGCCGACGAGGACGGCGAGCCCCGTGAGTTCTCCGCGTGGGTCGACTTCACCGACCAGACCGCCGAGCGAAACCCCCAATGGCGGCTCGACGTGTGCGACGAGGTGATCGGGCGGTGGAGGGGCGAGGGGGGCGCCGTGGCAGCGATGACGCTGATCTGGGGCCACCCGCTCGTGTCATCCGGGCACGTGGTGACGGCCGAGCTCGCGGGGCTCGCGGTCGACCAGTGCGAGCTCGTAGAGGAACGCTTCACGATGATCGCACCCGACGACTACCGGGGGGACCTGCTGGTGGTGAAGCTGTTCGATGCGAAGGGTCGCGAGTTGGCCGACGAGTCTCTGTACGCGGCCGAGGAGGACGGGGACGAGGAGGACGAGGAGCCCGAACCGCGGGACGCCTAGGGCACCGCCAGCTCCCCGCCGTTCTCTCCTACTGCCCGAATGAGCGCGCTTCGGCCGCTTCTTCGGCCTCGAGCTGCCTGCGAGCCGCGGCTTCGCTGGAGCTCTTCGACTTGCCGGGGTGCTTGCGGTGGTGGGCCTTGGAATGAGTCTTGGCGGTGGTCTTCTTCCCGTTGCCGTTGGCGGCGGACCGGCGCTTGGTCTTGTGCCTGTGCTTCTTCGATTTCTTGGTGGCATCCGCGGCCGCCGCGGCGCGGTCGACGGTCGCCGCTTCCTGCTGGCGCTTCTTGAGCTGGGCTTGTTCGGCTGCTTCGGAGGCCTTCTCGCTGGTGGTCGTGGTCGACGGGATGGGAGGCTGGGTGGCCTGCGGTGCTCCGGGGGCTTCCGCGGAGGCTTCGCCCCCGCGAGCGCCACCGCCGCCGTGACCGCCGCCGTGGGTCAGGCTGCATCCGGACAGGGCCAACGTGGCGGCCCCGACCAGTAGCGGATAGCGCGCGCGGAGCAGGCGCTCCTTCACGGACAGGCCCTGCATCATTCGATCGTCGCAGTCGGGCTGCTGTGTTTGCGCTGGTTGTTCGTGCCCCCGCTCGTGTTGCCGGGGGAGTGCGAGGCGGGGGGCGGACTGGTGGCGACCGGGGCTTTCTTGGTGGCCTTCGGCTTGTCGGTGGTCTTCTGTTTGACCTGCGCGGTGTGCTTGGCCGCTTCTTCTGATTTCTTCTTGGCTTCGGCCTCCGCTTTGGCCTTCGCCGCGGCTTCCAGCTTCTTGACCTTTTCGGCGGCTTCCTTTTCCTTCTTCTTGGCCTGCCGCTCGGCCGCTTCCACGCGTTTCTTGGCGTTCGCCGCGGCTTCCCTTTCCTTCTTGGTGGCGTTGCCTTCGGCCGCTTCTTCGCGCTCCTTGGCTTCCAGGGCGGTCAGCACTTCGCGATCTTTGCTCGCTTCGTCGTCTTCGGCGCGCTTCTGTTCGGCTTCTTCGGCCCGTTCGGCCGCGGACGTCGTGGCCGGGTGGCCGGAGTTGCCTTTGAGCTTGGCCCCGCAGCCCGTGGCGGTCCCGAGGAGGGTCACCGCGAGCACCCCCGCGAGGAGGATCCTCAGGCGGGGTGAGCGGGCCGGCGTTCGCGCGCCGGCATCACCCGTGCAGAGCAACCGACGCCACATGAAACTCAAGCTACCAGCCGATCTTGGGACCCTCAAGGTGCGAACGGGAGGATTCGCAGCCTCCAGCGTAGGGGGCCGACGGGCCGGGGTCGGGCGTTTGCGGCCGCAGATGGGGGAGGGAGGTCGCATGGCTGGCGGCCTACGCGCCGGCGGGCTGGGCCTCGGGTCGCGCCGCGCCGGACCCGCGGAGCTCCTGCGAGACGCGCTCGGCGCTCGCCTGGGCGCGTCGCGTGGTGCTGGCCAGGCCGAGCCCCAGGACGGCCACGCCGCACGCGGCCACGATCCACCAGCCCGGCTCGCTGCCCGCGATGAAACCGGGGCCCACGATGCCGGTGGCGCCGGCGGCGATCGCGCCCGACACGGCGACCCCCAGCGTCTGGCCCACCTGGCGGGAGGTGGACGCCACGGCGGCCGCCACCCCCGCCTGGGCGGGGGGCATGCCGACGATGGCGGTGTTGGTGATCGGCGGGTTGACCATCCCGAAGCCGGCCCCGAACAGCAGATAGGCCGGCAGCAGGTGCTCCAACGGGGTGGTGCGGGTAATGGAGCTCATCAGGGCCCCGCCCAGCCCGATCCCGACGCCGCCCAGCAGCAGCCCCAGGCGCGGGCCACGGCGTCCGAGGATCCGTCCTGACACGGGGGAGAACACGAGCGTGCAGGCAGCGATCGGCAGCGTCATCAGGCCGGCGTGGAGCGCCGAGAGGCCCCTCACCTCCTGCAGGTAGAGCGTGTTCAGCAGCAGGAAGCCGCCGAGCGCGGCGAATGCGAGGACGGCGATCGCGCTGGCGCTCGAGAATGGGACGCTGCGGAAGAAGCGCATTTCCAGCAGCGGCTCGGTGCGGCGGCGCTCATAGGGGATCAGCGTCGCCAACGACGCGGCGGAGAGCGCGAACAGCCCGAGGGTCTGGGCGGAGGTCCAGCCCGCTTTCGGGGCCGCGATGATCCCATACGTAAGCGAGGCCAGCGTCACGATCACGAGCAGCTGGC
Source organism: Solirubrobacteraceae bacterium (assembly GCA_035515315.1). Lineage (GTDB taxonomy): Bacteria > Actinomycetota > Thermoleophilia > Solirubrobacterales > Solirubrobacteraceae > Palsa-744. The sequence continues at coordinate 1,611 of DATJBO010000014.1, read as the reverse complement.
CCACCGGGTCGAGCCGTCTCGGCCGGGGCGCTCGCGACTCCGGGACGAAGCGCATCGTCAGCAGGACGGCGAGGATGCCGATCGGGACGTTGATCCAGAAGATCGAGCGCCACCCGATCCCCTCGACCAGCACGCCTCCGAGAACGGGGCCGAGGGCGAGACTGATCCCCACGGTGGCGCCCCACACCCCGAGCGCCTGGGCCCGCTCGCGGGGGTCGGTGAAGACGTTGCGGATGATCCCCATCGCCACCGGGTTGAGCATCGAGCCACCGACGGCCTGGAGCATCCGGAACGCGATCAGCAGACCGAGCGAGGTCGCGAGGCTGCATAGCAGAGAGGCGACCGTGAAGATGACCAGCCCCGCCTGGAAGACGCGCCGGCGCCCGAGCCGGTCCCCGGTGGATCCGCCGAGGATCAGCAGGCTCGCGAGCACCAGGGTGTAGGCATCCACGATCCACTGGAGGCCCGCGACGTGCGTGTGCAGCTCCCGCTCGATCGACGGCAGGGCAACGTTCACGATCGTGTTGTCGAGCCCGACGATCAGCAGGCTCATGCAGCAGATGACGAGGATCAGGCGCCGCCGGCGACGGTCCGGGCCGGACCTGCCTTCCGCTGGCTGAGGAGGCTCCACACCCCCTAGTTTGCCCACTCGGGGCGAGCGGACCCGGATCAGTACCTAAACGCGGCGGTGAAAGCCACTTCCTTGAAGCCACTTTCGTTCTTGACCCTCACCTCGACGTATTCGCCCACGAGGATCGAGACCGTGTGCGTATCGTCACTACACGTGGTTCCCACGACCGCGCATTTCAGTTCCGTGACGCTCCCGTTCTTTAGAACCGTAGCGGTGAACGGCGCGGATTCGCTGGATTCGACCCTCAGATGGTCGAGGGTCATCCCTCCCGTGGGCACCGGTCCAAACACGAGGCCGGTGGCGTTGGTGACGAAGCCGCTCGAGACGCACGCCGCCTTCGTGCCGAGGTTCGACACCGTCAAGCATTCTTCTTTCCCGGCAGCGATTTTCCCGCCTTTCGTTCCCCACGTCACGATCGCGCCCGTCGTGCCTTCTTTGCCTTCCGGCCCTTCTTTTCCTTCTTTACCTTCTTTACCTTCTTTACCTTCGGGGCCGGTCGCGCCGGTTTCGCCTTTCGCACCTTTTTCGGCGAGGACTTCCCAGAAAGTCCCACTGGTCGACGGTTTGTTGCCTTTGTTCGCGGCTTTGATCGACGCGTAGCTCGTCCCGCCTTCCCGAACCGCATCGCCTTTCGCATATTCCGTCCCTACCAGCCATTCGCCGCGCCAGTTCACTTCGCCCCGTTCGCCTTTTTCGCCTTTCGCGCCCGTTTCGCCTTTCGCGCCCGTTTCGCCTTTCGCGCCCGTTTCGCCTTTGGCGCCCGTTTCGCCTTTCGCGCCCGTTTCGCCCTGAACGCCCTGGAGACCCCTTTCAGCGAGGACTTCCCAGAAGGTCCCACTGGTCGACGGTTTGTTGCCTTTGTTCGCGGCTTTGATCGAGACGTAGCTCGTCCCGCCTTCCCGAACCGCATCGCCTTTCGCGTATTCGGTCCCCGACGACCATTCCCCACGCCAGTTCACTTCGCCACGTTCGCCTTTTTC
>DATJBO010000013.1:0-2333 GCA_035515315.1 Solirubrobacteraceae bacterium | reverse complement strand
GTTGCGCCCGCCGCTCTTGTTGAGGCCTTCGGTGAGGCTCTTCTCGGGCTTGGAGCGGGTGACCTCGGCGTAGTCCGGGTAGGACACGAACCGCATTCCGGGGCTGGTGGGCTTGGGCTTTCGGATCGGCATCGGCTGGGGTTCCTACTCCTCGAGGCCCGCCAGGCCCTGGAACACGGGGATGCTCTCGCCGGAGCGGATCTGCACGATCGCCTTCTTCCAACGGCGGGTGCTGCCCCGCGGGGTGGTGCCGCGGCGCTTGGGCTTGCCCTTGACGCTCATCGTGCGCACGTCTACCACGTGGACGTCGAACAGGCTCTCGACGGCCTGGCGGATGTGGGTCTTGTGGGCGTCCGGGTGGACCCTGAAGGTGTAGCGGTCCAGTGCGGCCAGCACGTAGCTCTTCTCCGAGACGACGGGGCGGATGATCACCTTGGTGGCGTCCATCAGCTCGCCTCCTCGGCGGCGCCGCGGCGGGAGGCGCCGGTGCGGGCCGCCAGCTGGTCGATCGCGGGCTGGGAGAGGACCAGGGTGGCGGCCCCTAGCAGGTCGGTGACGCCGACGGCCTGGGGGGTCAGCACCGCCACCCGGGCGAGGTTGCGGAACGACAGGGCGGCGTCGCCCTCTGCCTCGGTCAGCACCACCAGGGTGGGACGCTCGCGCTTGATGGGGGGCTCCCAGTCCTCCAGCAGCTCGGCGGCGCGGGCCGTGCGGGGCTCGGTGAAGGCGCCCTCGGCGAGGACCGCCAGGGAGCCCCGCTGGGCGTGCAGGGACAGGGCGGCGCGCAGCGCCCGGCGCTGCTCCTTGCGGTTGACCTTGAAGGTGTAGGAGCGTGGCTGGGGACCGAACACGGTGCCTCCCCCGGTCCACAGCGGCGAGCGGCTGGAGCCGGCGCGGGCGCGGCCCGTGCCCTTCTGACGCCACGGCTTGGCGCCGCCGCCGGAGACCAGCGCGCGGCTCTTGGTGGCGGCGGTGCCGCGGCGGCGGGCGGCCTGCTCGGCGCGCACGCTCTGGTGCACGAGCCCCGGGGCGAACCGTTCGCCGAAGGCGTCCTGGGGAAGCTGGGCCTTGGCGGAGGCGGCCCCGCCGAGCACCGGCGCGTCAGCCATCGCTGCGGACCTCCACGACCGAGCCCCTGGGCCCGGGAACGGACCCGCGGACGAGCAGCAGGTTCTCGCCGGCGTCCACCCGCACGACCTCCAGGCCCCGCTGGGTGACGCGTCGGTTGCCCATCTGGCCGGGCCCGCGGATGCCTTTCAGCACGCGCGAGGGGGTCGCCGAGGCGCCGATCGAGCCGGGGGCCCGAACGTTGTGGGAGCCGTGCGTCTTGGGGCCCCGTTTGAAGTTGTGGCGCTTGATCGTGCCCTGGAAGCCCTTGCCCTTGGAGGTGCCGGAGATCTTCACGCGGTCGCCGGCGCTGAAGACCTCGACCGTGACCGTCCCGCCGAGCTCGGCGGGGGCCTCCTCGCCCTTGCTCAGGCGGAACTCGGCGAGCGCCCTCATCGGCGGGGCGTCGGCCTTGCGCAGGTGGCCCAGGCGGGGCTTCGTGAGGTGCTTCTCCTTGGTGGCCCCGAAGGCCAGCTGGATGGCGTCGTAGCCGTCGCGTTCGGCCGTGCGCAGCGCGGTGACCGGGCACGGGCCGGCCTCCAGCACGGTGACCCGCGCGACGCTGCCGTCCTCGCCGAAGACCTGGGTCATTCCGAGCTTTCTGGCGAGGATCGAGGGCATGTGGTCGAGGGTCGGCGGGGCGGGCGGGGCTTCAGGTGGCCAGGCGGATCTCGATGTCCACGCCCGCCGGGAGGTGATCGAGGCGCTGGAGCGAGTCCACCGTCTTGGGAGTCGGCTGGTGGATGTCGATCAGGCGCTTGTGGGTGCGGATCTCGAAGTGCTCGCGGGAGTCCTTGTCCTTGAACGGGGAGCGGATCACGCAGTAGACGTTCTTCTCGGTCGGCAGGGGCACCGGCCCGGACACGCTCGCGCCGGTACGGGTCGCCGTCTCGACGATCTCCTTCGCGGCGGACTCGATCGCCGAGGTGTCGTACGCCTTCAGGCGGATGCGGATCTTGTTCTGGGTAGCTGCGGCCACTGTGTGGATGCTTTCGTGTGTCGATGCTTTCGTGTGTGGGGGGCTTCTGGTGTGTGTCGGGGTGGGAGTTGTGTCGGTGTTGGTCGTGTGTCTGGCGGGCGCGGGCTCTGGCCGAGCGCCGCCCACCCGCTGGGCAACGGACAACCGGCGCCTGGTGGCGCCGGGGCCCTGAAGGGCGGCGTCGCGGCCGCACCGCGCCGGCGGGCTTTCGCGATCTGTCGTATCGGACTCTCAGTATGCGCGCCGG
>DATJBO010000012.1:0-3552 GCA_035515315.1 Solirubrobacteraceae bacterium | reverse complement strand
CAACACGGCCACGAACGCGTTCGCCTCGGTGCTCGGCGGCTACCTGAACAGCGCCACGGGCACGTTCTCGGTGGTCAGCGGCGGCGAAGAAAACATCGCCAGCGGGAAAGGTGCGTGGATCGGAGGCGGCCTCATCAACGTCGCAGCGGCGCTCAACTCCTCGGTGGCCGGCGGTGCACTCAACACCGCCAGCGGCGAAGCGGCGTCGGCGACAGGCGGCGAGAAGAACACCGCCAAAGGCCCGAAGGCCTCCGTCAGCGGCGGGTTCGAAAACACCGCCACCGGCGAAGAGGCCTCGGTCGGCGGCGGCAAGAAGAACGGGGCGGGCGGCCCGCTCGCCTCGATCAGCGGCGGGTTCGAAAACAGCGCCAGCGGCGAAGCGACCTCGGTCACCGGCGGCGCGTCGAACGTCGCGAGCGGCAAACGGGCCTCGATCAGCGGCGGCGAGCAAAACGGGGCCAAAGGCTCCCTTGGCTCGGTCAGCGGCGGCGAGGCCAATCAAGCCGGCGGCAGCGAGGCCACGATCAGCGGCGGCGGCTGGAACTCAGCGAGCGGCGCCCACTCCTCGGTGAGCGGCGGCGAATTCAACGAAGCCAACGAAGAATGGACTTCGATCACCGCCGGTAGCCACAACAAAGCGGAAGGGCAGTACGACTCAATCACCGGGGGCGAACTCAATCGCTCGGTCGGCGGTCACGGGTGGATCGGCGGGGGCCAGAGCAACTACGATGAGGCCGCGTGGTCCTCCATCGTCGGTGGCTCCGGGTGGAACCAGGTCAAAGAACTGAAGTGGGGACCGTGGTTCGGGTGGCCAGACGAAGAATCCTGACCCGTCTGCCCGGGCGGGAAGGATCCCGGCGGGCGACGCGATCCCCCGATGCCCGACCGACACCGCGCCGGCAGTCGGGGGCGCGGCACGATCCCCAAGGCGCCCCACTGTGGGAGAGCGGTCCCCTCAGCACGCTCGACCCGGCACGCCGGGTTCCGCGAGCGGCGGGTCCGGGCCCGTGCCGCGCACGGCTTTGGACGTACCCGCAGGATGTGGTCACGAATCACCACGCTCGTGAGCCCGACGTTCTCCCGGGACGCCGCCTGGCCTCTCTGTTCGTCGCCTAGCTCCTCTCCTCTGCGGGCCGTTCAGTGACGGCGCGGGACTCTCCGGAGGCTCGGCCGCGGGAGGCCTCCCCGAGGGCCTGCTCGACGTCCAGGTAGATGTGGAGATGTGTGAACCGGTCGTCCGCGCCGAATTCGCACACGGTGGCTGCGGGAACCTGCAGGCTCACGTCGCTGCCCCGCCCGCGCGCCTCGACGCTGCCGACCGCGATCACCCGGTCTCCGACATGTCGCAGCTCGTGCAACGTGATCTCCCACTCGGCGAACTGCTGGTCGATGTCCGCGATCCACTGTTCGATCCCGGCGTGGCCGCGGTAGGGCTCACCTGCCACCGACGAGAAGGGCGACTCGAGCTCGACCGCGGGATCGAGCAGCTCGGTGAGGCGCGAGATGTCGCGCTCGTTCCAGAGCCCGACCGCCAGCTGGACCAAGCGTTGGCGCTCCTGCGACACCGCTAGGCCTCGCCGCCCCCGTCCGCGGGGGCGACCTGCACGCGCACGTCCGGCCCGCGACCCGTGACGGTCAGCGAGGAGCGTCCCTCCAGCAGCTCGAGCAGCGCCTCCCCGGCCACCTCCCGCCGCCAGCCCCGCAGCGTGCGAGCGTCCGCCCCGGTGCCGCTCCGCGCGGCGGTGACGACGGCCTGAAGCTCGGCCCGCGTCGCGATCAGCTCATAGGCCAGGCCCGCCTCCCGCGCGCGAGCCCGCACGAGGGCCTCGGCGAGCGCCACGAGGGGAGGATCGTCCGGCTTGGGGGAGGGGGCGCGGGGGGAGACGGAGACCGTGTCCGCGGGCCGCTGGGCGCCCCGCCGGATCACCTCCAGGAGCTCCGCTCCGCGACGGCCGCCGGCGTTCCCGCCGAGCCCCCGGATCCGCCCCAGGGCCTCGCGGGACCCGGGACTCCGACGGGCCAGCTCGACGAGCGTGGCGTCGCTCAGCACGCTCTGGATCGGCCGGTCCTGGCGCTCTGCGACGGCCTCCCGCCATTCCACGAGCTCTCGGGCGACCGTGGTCGCGCGCGCGCCCAGTCCCGCCACCCGCGGCAGCCGGCGAAGGATCGCCACGGGATCGCGCTCGTCGCTGGACTGCGCCACCGGCTCGCACTCCTCGAGCGCCCATTGGAGCCTCCCCAGCTCCTGCAGACGGCCTTCGAGGACGTCCGCCAGCTCGAGCAGGTGCACCACGTCCTCGCGGGCGTAGGCGACCTGCTCGGCCGACAGCGGGCGGGTGTCCCAGCGCGTGAAGCTGGCCGTCTTGGCCAGGCGCAGCCCGAGCAGCGACGTGAGCAGCGAGTCGTAGGAGCTCTGCGCCCCGAGTCCGGCGAAGCCAGCGGCGACCTGGGTGTCGAACACGTTGGCGATCTCCGTCCTGAAGCGCCGGCGCAGCAGCGCAACGTCCTGGCGCCCGGCGTGTACCACCACCCGCACCGCGGGGTCCGCCAGCACCTCGGTCAGGGGCGAGGCATCCAGGTCGCCGTCGAGGGGGTCGAGGATCATGATCCGCTCGTCGGGCCCCTGCCCCTCGGGAATCGCCAGCTGGACCAGACACAGCAGCGTCCGGTAGCGCCCCTCGCCCATGAACTCGGTGTCGAGGGCGAGCCTTCCGGCGGCGCGGGCCCCGTCGGCCAGCTCGTGCAGGCGCGCCGGCCGGCCGGGATCGCTCACGGCTCCCGCACTCGCGCGGGCGCTACCCTGGGCGGCTCGTGGCCGACGAGACAGCAAGCGTGGACGGGGTCAGCGGCGGTTCGGATGAGTCGCGGGAGTGTATGCCCTGCGGGGGCAGCGGCCGGGTCATCTCGAACCTCGGTGGGAGCCCCGAAGATGTCCCCTGTCCATGGTGCTCGGGCACCGGCAGGCGCCAGGCCAACGTCGACGCCCAGGCCTCCTGGCGCGAGCGCCTCGAGGGCGAGTCCGCCGGGGGGGAGGCACCCGCCGAGGCGGCCCCGACGGGGGGTGCGACGGGGGGTGCGCCTGGTCCGGTCGGGCCGGACCGGGACTCCCCCGGAGCGGGCTCCGCGCCCGACGACGCCGGGAGCTGAAAGACCAGTCGCAGAGCGGTATCCGGGGCTTCTACCGAGCCCCGCCGTTATGCGTCCACAGCGCGCTGCACGGTTTAAGAAATTGTCTGCGGCAGTCGATGGAGCGCCTGACAAAGCCAGCGCCAAGGTGCAAGGCAGAGCATCCGGAAGATGCGTAGCAAAGCCGGCGGCCCCCGACTCGGGATCGAGAAGGGGGTCGTATCGCAACCAGGTGATCGCCGTGGGGCTGGCGCCCAACAGACAAGTCAGGAGTAATTCAGATGTTCAACCGACTGCGCCAGCGCTCTGCGGATGAGGGTGGTTTCACGCTCATCGAGCTTCTGGTCGTGATCCTGATCATCGGCATTCTTGCCGCGATCGCCATCCCGTCGTTCCTCAGCCAGAAAAGCAAGGCCACCGCGTCGC
>DATJBO010000011.1:0-3978 GCA_035515315.1 Solirubrobacteraceae bacterium | reverse complement strand
GTGACGGTGGGGGCGGACCGGGACCGCGGCCTCGCGTGGGCGGGCGGCTACGTCGGTGAGGGGGTCGCCGCCTCCAACCTCGCGGCTCGCACCCTGCGGGATCTGCTGCTCGGCGAGGACAGCGCGCTGACGAGGCTGCCGTGGGTGGCGGGGCGCCCGCCCCGCAACTGGGAGCCCGAGCCGCTGCGCTGGGCCGCCATCCGGGGCACCTACGCGCTCTACCGCCTGGCCGACCGCGGCGAGCGCCTCAGCGGGCGCCCGTCACGCGGGGCGGCGCTGCTCGACGCCCTTGCCGGACGCTCCTGAGCGACCCCGCCCCGCGGCGCGCCCACGGGATGCCCGCGAGCAATAGCATCGCCATAGATGCCCTTCCAGACGCTGATCTACGAGCGGGACGCGCGGGTCGCGAGGATCACCTTCAACCGCCCCGAGCGCCTCAACACGATCGTGCCGCCGATGCCCGACGAGCTGCAGGCCGCGGTCGAGCAGGCCGTCGCCGACGAGCGGGTCAGGGTGATCGTGCTGAGGGGCGCCGGGCGCTCGTTCTGTGCCGGCTTCGATTTCGGGGAGGGCTTTCACCACTGGGACGAGATGCTCACCACCGACGGCCGCTGGGACCCCGGCAAGGACTTCATCGGGGCGACCACCGCCAGCATCGGGCCGGTCCCGAAGTTCATGAGCCTGTGGCGCGCACCCAAGCCGGTGATCGCGCAGGTGCACGGGTGGTGTGTGGGCGGCGGCAGCGACATGGCGCTGTGCGCCGACCTCGTGATCGCCTCCGAGGACGCGCGCATCGGCACGCCCTACTCCCGCGCCTGGGGCTGTTACCTGAGCGGGATGTGGATCTACCGGCTCGGCCTGACCAGGGCGAAGGAGTACGCGCTCACCGGCAAGCCCCTGTCGGGCCTCGAAGCGGCCGAGGTCGGGCTCATCAACGCGGCCGTCCCGTTCGAGCAGCTCGAGGCGGCGGTGGCGAGCGAGGCGGAGCGGCTGGCGAGCCTGCCGCCGGGGCAGCTCGCGGCGATGAAGCTGATCGTCAACCAGGCCTACGAGAACATGGGCCTCGCCAGCACCCAGCTGATCGGGCCGATCCTCGACGGCCTGATGCGCAACATCCCCGAGGGCCTGGAGTTCGTGCGCACCGCCGAACGCGAGGGCGTGGCGCAGGCGATCGCCGGCCGTGACGGACCCTTCGGGGACTACAGTCAGGCTCCCCGCTCGGAGCGGCCGAACCCCGCCAACGTGATCGAGCCGTAGCAGCTCAGCGGGCCTCGCGCCCCGGCTTGACCGCCCCGTAGCGGGCGTAGTGGCGCTCGGGGATGTCGTCGGGGTCCTTGTACCAGTACCAGGTGCAGGGGTCCTTCGAGTAGTCGCCCGGGGGGTCGCACGGGTACAGCGGGTAGCCCGACCACTGGATCGGCAGCGACTCGTTCATGAAGCTGCAGTGGGTGCAGTACAGGGGAAAGTCGCGGCGATCGAAGGACCAGTCGTGGGCCTCGCGGGTGCGACCGCCGTCCGGCAGCCCCTCGTAGGCGCCGTTGCGTACTAGCCGCTGGCCCGAGCCGCAGGGGTTCATCGTGAAGGTGACCTTCTCCTCGTCCTCGCTGATCTGAAAGGCGCCGGGGTTGGGGCCCACGCCGGAGCACGAGTGCGCCCGCCACGTCGCCGCGAGCAGGCCCACGAGCTCGCGGCGGTCGAGCCGGCCGATGGCGTCGTGGTGGCGGCGCCAGCCCCGGTTCATGCTCTGCTCCCACGCGTCTGCCACGGCGTCCTCGCCGAGCGCCTGCTGGATGAAGGAGACGAGGTCCAGCACGCCCGCGGCCATCAGGTCGTGGAGCATCTGCCACTCGTGCTTCATCTCCCCGCACAGGCGCCTCGCACCGTCGAGGTCGCCGGCGTCGATCGCCTCGATGGCGCGGTCCATCGTCGGACGGGACAGTTGTTCGAGCTCCTGCTCGGAGAACCAGCGGTCTGTCATCGTTTTCCTCCTTCGATGATGGGGGCCACGGCCAGCGGAGGGACAGTTTGACCGAGCAGCGCAGGGCGCTGGTGACCGGCGCCGCACGAGGCATCGGCGCGGCGATCGCCGGGCGGCTGCGGGACGACGGGCTGGAGGTGCTCACGCTCGACGTCCGCGAGGGCTGCGACCTGAAGCTCGACGTCGCCCGCGACGCCTTCCCCGACCTTCCGGACATCGACGTGTGCGTGGCCAACGCAGCCCTCACGACGACGATCGCCCCCGCCCACCGGATGACGCCCGAGCAGTGGCAGCAGGACATCGACGTCAACCTCACGGGCAGCTTCCGCACGGTCCAGGCGTGTCTGGCGGGCATGCGGGAGCGCCGACACGGGCGCATCGTGGTGATCTCGAGCGCCGCCGCGGTGGGCGGCCTGCCGGGGCAGGTGGCCTACGCGGCCTCGAAGGCCGGCCAGCTCGGGCTCGTGAAGACGATCGCCGGCGAGAACGCGGCGTTCGGGATCACCGCGAACGCGATCCTGCCCGGCCTGGTGGCGACCGAGCAGGTGCTGGCGATGCCGGAGGAGGTCCGCGAGCGGGTGCTCGCGGTGCTCCCCAGTGGACGGCCCGTGGAGCCGGCGGAGATCGCGGCGGCGGTGGCGTTCCTGGCGGGCGAGGAGGCCGCCCAGATCACCGGCCAGTCGATCGTGATCGACGGCGGGGCCTCCCTGACGCAGCTCTCGCTCGGTTCCTCGCGCCGCTAGTTCGCGGGGTTGGGCCGAAAAAGAGGCCCGCAACCCCCTCTGGAGAGCTCCCTGCTTGATAATCCTCATAAAGCTGATAGTATTTATCCCAGAGTGATGAGCAGCGGACTCGCCCAGCCCCTCGACTCCAAGCCCCCTCGAGTCGTGTGTGCCCTCACGGGTTCACCGGGCGGGGCCGCGGCGCATGCTCACGGAGACCCATCCTCTCCACACCGGTGGCGGCGCCCCAACCGCCACCGGGATCTCCCTCGCACCTGGCGGGCCAGGTACGACCTGGCCCGCCAGGCCTCCTTCGTGCGCTCCCTGGGGCGCACGTGACACTGCTCGCGGCCGGAGCTGCCTGGCTGCTGGTCGTGCTGATGGTGGTGTCGCTCTGCATCACCGCCGCCGGCCGCGCCAGACGCGGCGGCGTGCGGGAGCCGAACCGGCCCTACCGCTGGACCTCCCAGTAGTAGAGGGCGATCAACCCCGTGACGAGGCCCTAGAGGCCAATCAACCCCGTCACGGGGCTGGTCGCCGAGCGCGAGCCGGCGATGTTTTTCGCGGTGACCACCACATCGAGGGTGAGTCCCACGTCGAGCCCGAGGAGTTTGAACGTGGAGCTCGTCGCTTCCGAGATGTTCCCGCACGATTTCCCGAGGGCGTTGCAGAGCTGCCACTGGTAGGAGTAGGTGATCGGTTCGCTGCCCGTCCACGTCCCCGGATGGGCGGTCAGCAGCCGCCCGCTCAGCAGGCTGCCTGTGATGGAGGGCAGGCCTTCGTCGGACGGCAGGATGCCCTGCACGACCCCGCTGGCGGCGCTCGTTTCCGAACGCGAGCCCGCCGCGTTCGTGGCCGTCACGACCACCTCCACCGTGTCGCCGATCAGACCCGCCACGAGTTTCAGCGTCGAACCCGTCGCTTTGGAGATTTCAGAGCATTCTTCCCCGGCCGCGTTGCACACCAGCCACTGGTAGCCGTAGCTGATCGGTTCGCTGCCGCTCCACGAGCCGCTCGTCGCGCTCAGGGTCTGGCCTTCGACCAGGCTGCCGACGATCGACGGAGCACCCGTGTTCGACGGGAGGATGCCCCGCACGACCCCGCTGGCGGCGCTCGTTTCCGAACGCGCGCCCGCCGCGTTAGTGGCCGTCACGACCACCTCCACCGTGTCGCCGATCAGACCCGCCACGAGTTTCAGCGTCGGCCCGGTCGCTTTGGAGATTTCAGAGCATTCTTCCCCGGCCTCGTTGCACACCAGCCACTGGTAGGTGAATGTGA
>DATJBO010000010.1:0-21717 GCA_035515315.1 Solirubrobacteraceae bacterium | reverse complement strand
GCGGCGTGGTTCTCGCCGTCGAAGGACAGCGAGGTGGTGCCGTCGATCGTGATGTGGTTTTCGTCGTAGCAGACGATCAGCTTGCCGAGCGCGAAGTTGCCCGCCAGCGAGGCCGCCTCCTGGCTGACCCCCTCCATCATGTCCCCGTCGGAGCAGATCACGTAGGTGTGGTGGTCGACCACCTCGTCTTTGGGGCGGTTGAAACGCTCGCCCAGGAAACGCTCGGCCATCGCCATCCCGACGGCGTTGGCGAAGCCCTGTCCGAGCGGCCCGGTGGTCACCTCGACCCCCGGCACGACGCGGTGCTCGGGGTGGCCCGGCGTGCGCGAGCCCCACTGGCGGAACTGCTTGAGGTCCTCGAGGTCGAGGTCCCACCCGCACAGGTGGTTGAGCGCGTACTGCAACATGCAGGCGTGCCCGGCGCTGAGCACGAAGCGGTCGCGGTCCGGCCAGGCCGTGTCGTGCGGGTTGACCCTCAGGAACTCCCTGAACAGCACGTAGCCGAGCGGCGCCAGCGCCATCGCGGTTCCGGGATGGCCGGCGTTGGCCTTCTGGACCGCGTCCATCGCGAGGGCACGGATCGTGTCGATCGAGAGCCGCGCGAGGTCCTGCTCTGCAGCGGCCGGTGCCGCGACCGGAACGCCACTCGATTGGCGTGTCGCTGCCATCGCTTCGATCCTAGCGTCGCGGCCGGTAGAGTCGGATCGCCGTGAACGAGCAGTTCTGCGACGTGGGGCGGGGGGTGACCCTCTGCTACGAGACCTTCGGCGATCCGTCGAACCCCGCCGCGCTGCTCGTGATGGGGCTGGCCGTGCAGATGATCGGCTGGCCCGAGGACTTCTGCAACGAGCTCGCCGACGCGGGCTTCCACGTGGTCCGCTTCGACAACCGCGACGTCGGCCGCTCCACCCACGTGCCGGGGGCGCCCCCGACCGTCCGCCAGCTGCTGACCCGCTCACGCCACGCAGCCCACTACACGCTCGACGACATGGCGCAGGACGCGGCCGGCCTGCTGCGCGAGCTCGACCTGGCTCCGGCGCACGTGATCGGAGCCTCGATGGGAGGGATGATCGCCCAGACCCTGGCCGCCCGCCACCCGGAGCTGGTGCGCTCGCTGGTCTCGATCATGTCGACCACCGGGCGGCTGACCCGCGGCCAGCCGTCGCTGCGCCTGTACCCGCTGTTCCTGAGGAGGCCCGCCGAGGGCAGAGAGGCGTTTGTGGCGCGCATGGAAAAGGTGTTCACCGCGATCGGCTCGCCGGGTTTCCCGCGGGACCTGGATGACATCAGGACGCTCGCCGGCGACAGCTTCGACCGCGACCCCGACCCCAGGGGCCCGGGTCGCCAGCTGGCGGCGATCATCGCCTCGGGCGACCGCACGAGGCAGCTGCACGGGATCCGCGTGCCCACGCTGGTGATCCACGGCAGCGCCGACCGTCTGGTGAGACCGTCGGGCGGGCGCGCCACGGCACGCGCGATCCCCGGCGCCAAGCTGATGATGGTCAGGGGTATGGGCCACGACCTGCCGCGGGCGGCGTGGCCGCAGTTGATCGACGCGGTCGCCCAGCACGCCCACCGCGCGGACGCAGGCGCGGACACGCACGCGGACGTGGAGAGCGTCCCACCCCTACAGGCCCCCCCGCCGTCCGTTCCGGGCCTGTAGGAGTGGGGTCCCCCCGCGCTCTCTCCCCTGGACTCCCTAGGGCCGCCTGCTGTAGGCGCGCAGGCCCATCTGGGAGTGTCGGCGCCCGCCCGGGCAGATGATGCGGCGCGACTGCACCTGCACCAACCAATGAAGGTCATGACGGCAGTGAGAGCGGCGGTACGGCCAACGTCCGTGCAGGACCCTCAGCATCCGCTGTGTCTCGCAAGCGGACGATCTCATCGCCGCCCGTCCTTCATCCCTCTGCCCGCCCGGCGCTGCTCGCCGCCAAGACGGTCAACATTCACTCGGTCTCGCCTCCTGCTTGACCTCGCAGGCATCTCGGTCCTTCCATCCCTCACGACTGAAACGCCGCCCTTCTTCCGGAAGGGCGACCGGGCCTCTCGTCCCGATCGGGACATATAAGCCAGTTCGCGTCTGATTGTCAATGGCGGCGCGCGCTCTCGGTGTCGACGCCGGCGCGCGCTCCCGGCATGGGCTGCCGGCGATCACCCGGCGCGGCCGTCGAGGACCCCGGACGCTCCACGGGCACTAGACAAAGTGCGCCCAAACTGCGAAACCCCCGAACGGGCGGGCGCCGACGGCGTCCACGGCCCGCCATAGAGTTCTTGCGGTTCTGACTGGAACCCCTGCTGGGTCGGCGATCGTGCATCGGCGGGGGCTAACCGATCACACGCGGGCGCTCGGAGGCGCCGCGGCCCAAACCCAAAGGAGGCTGTCCCAATGCGCAAACGCTTGAGCTACGCCAACGTCGCGGCAACGCTCGCACTTGTGTTCTCGATGACCGGCGGCGCCGTCGCCGCCAACAACTACCTGATCAGCTCGACCAAAGAGATCAAGCCGTCGGTGCTCAAGAAGCTGAAAGGGAGAACCGGGAAAACCGGGAAAACCGGCGCGACCGGTGCGGCGGGCAAAGAAGGCGCGCCCGGTAAAGAAGGAGCCGCGGGTAAAGAAGGGCCGGCCGGGAGCGCCGTCGCCTTTGCCCACATCACGGGCGCCAGCGAACCGAAAGCGCCGCTGGACGCCGCGAACTCGAAGAACGTCACCGCGGCCAGCGAAGGGCAGAAAGGCTTGTACTGCATCACGACCGCGGTACCGGTCAAGAACGTGACCGCCAGCGCCGACTTCATATCCGCCGGTGTGATCGGGTTCAACTTCAGCGAGGTGCCGCTCGCGGTCGCGTTGAAACTGTGCCCTGCGTCCACCACCGTCCTGGCCGAGACATCCAACACCAAAGGCGAAACCCAGGCGGCGGACTTCTGGGTCAGCTTCAACTGAGCGACGGGACGTAGCAGGCGCCCGAGCCTGTCGCCGGCTGCGCAGGAACGCCGGCGGCGGGCTCCGTGCGCCATCTGCGCGCATCGCCCGTGCGCCATTTGCGCACGTGGCGATTCGCCGCGGCGGCAGCCGGCGGAGCCGTCAGGAGATCCGCTGGACGACGAGCTGCCGGGGGCGGGACTCGGAAAATGCGCCCGGAGGGAATCGAACCCTCGGCCTGCGGCTTGAAAGACCGCTGCTCTTTGGAACCCCGAAGAGTCCCGTTGACCACTGAGCTACGGGCGCCCGATGCTGCTGTGCTGCTCCGGCGAAGGCCGGGAGCCCGTATTCTACGCAGCTCGCGGGGCGGGCGCGACTAGCTGAAAGACCCGTTGCGGGGGGCCGGCGGGCCTTGGGGAGAGCGGGTGATCGGGTCGCTGGCGAGCCTAGGGGGCGCGGGCGACCAGCGCGTTGCGGGGGAGCTTCGCGCGGGGCAGGCCGAGCCCGTCGCACAGCTTCGAGCAGCGCACGTACACCGGCCGGAAGCCGAGCAGTTCGGGGATCGTCACGATCCGCAGCCCCCGCCGGCGCAGCGCCGCGATGATCAGCGGGTACGCCGCCAGCGTGTTCCCGCGGGGACCGCCACCGTCGTGGGAGACGATGATCGACCCCGGCTGCACCTGGGCGAGCACGCGCGAGACGATCGTCTGGACCGGGGGCTGGGCCCAGTCGACGGGATCGACATCCCACAGGACCGTTGCGAGGCCGAGCGCCCCGGCCGCCTTGAGGACGCTCGCGTCGTAGTCCCCGTACGGCGGGCGGAACACGCAGGGTGTGTAGCCCGTGAGCGAGCGGATCACGCCGATCGTCCGCTGCAGCTGTTCGCGCACGTTGGAGACCGTGTCCAGGTTGGGGTGGGTGAAGGTGTGGTCGCCGAGCACGTCGCCGTCCCGCAGCTCGCGCAGCAGCACCCGCCGGTAGCCGGCTGTGACGTGCTCGCCGATCATGAAGAAGGTCACCCGCGCGCGGGCGGCCTCGAGCATCCTCACGAACGCGGGCGTATCCGGGGCGGGGCCGTCGTCGAAGCCGATCGCCACCTCGCGGCGCGGCGGGCCGCTGCGGTAGGCCGCCTCGCCCGTGCTGCGGCACCCGCTGATGCGGTACAGCGGCCGGGAGGAGCCGGGCGGAATGGATGGCGCGCTTTCCCCCTGGCCGCGCCTGCCGCGCGGAGCGCGCCCGAGAGACGATCCGGCGGTGGCGCCGACCGCCGCCACCGGTGCCAGCAGGGCGGTGGCGAGCAGCACGGGGATCGGGCCGGCGCGGCGCACTGGCGGTCTCAGGGGGCCAGGACGATCTTCAGCGCCTCGCGGCGGTCGTAGAGGGCGTAGGCCTCGGGGGCGTCCTCGAGGGTCATGTGGTGGGTTACCAGGGGCGAGGGGTCGAGCACCCCCGCGGAGAGCATCGCGATCACCCTGTCGACGTGACCGAGCACGTTCGCGTGCCCGCCCCGGACGGTGATCGCCTTCAGCCACAGCAGGCCCATGTGCACCTCGGCGCGCTCGGCGTAGACGCCCACGCACTGGATCGCTCCGCACGCCCGCGTCAGTCGGATCGCGGTCTCGAGCACGCGGGGGTCGCCGACTGCATCCACGCTCACGTCCACCCCGCGGCCTTCGCTGGCCTCCTTGACGGCCGCTTTCACGTCCTGCTCCTGGGCGTGCAGCGGCTGGGCGCCGAAGGACTCGGCCACGGCGAGGCGCTCGGGAACCGTGTCGATCGCGAACACGTGGGCCGCGCCGGCGGCGCGCGCCACCTGCACCGCACACAGCCCCACGGGGCCGAGCCCCAGCACCGCCACCAGGTCACCGGGGCGCATGCCGCTTTCCTGGATCGCGTGAAAGCCCGTGCCCATCACGTCGCCGGCGAACAGGGCGACCTCCGAGCTCATGCCCTCGGGCACGCGCCGCAGCACGAGGTCGGCGTTCGGGATCAGGGCCATCTCGGCCTGCGTGCCCTGGAGCGACCCGAGCGTCGCCCCGTGGCCGAAGGTCCGCGAGTTCACGCAACGGTGGAACAGCCCGCGCCGGCAGAAGAAGCAGTCGCCGTCGGCGGACTGGAAGCAGCCGAGCACGCGATCGCCGACAGCCACGCCCTTGACCTGCTCGCCCGCCTCGACGACCGTGCCCACGTACTCGTGCCCGATCGTGAAGCCGGGCTCGATCTGCACGCGGCCGTGGTAGATGTGCAGGTCCGAGCCGCACACGCCGCTCAGCTCGATGCGCACCACGGCGTCGGTGGGGGACTGCAGCTCGGGCCGGGGGCGCTCCTCGAGCTCCACCACGCCCGGCGCTTGGAAGGTGACCGCACGCATCGCTCGCGGCGCAGCCTAGCTGCCGGCTGCTCGCGGCGGGCCGTCCACCTCTCGCAGGGCCCCCGTCTCGGGGTCGAACACGAAGCCGCGGATGCGATCGCGGTGGGGCAGCTCGGGGCTCGAGCGCAGACGGGCGAGGTTGTCGCGCAGGGTCCCGTCGAGGTTCTGGAAGGCGCCCAGCCGCCACGTGGGCAGGATCCCGTCGGCGGCCAGGGCGCTCGCGAACTCGTCCTCGGAGGCGCCGTGCAGGCCGCAGCCCTCGTGCATCAGCACGACGATCTCCTCGGTCCCGAGCAGGCGCTGGGAGGCGCTCAGCGAGCGGACGGCGTCGTCGGTGGCCAGCCCGCCCGCGTTGCGGATGATGTGGGCGTCGCCCGGCCGCAGCCCGAGCATCGTGAACAGATCCAGGCGCGTGTCCATGCAGGCGAGCACCGCCACCCGCCGGCTGGGCCGTGGGCTGAGGCCCGCGGCCGCCAGCTGCGCCCTGCGCTCACCGGCGGTGCGCAGCATCTCATCGGCGTGACTCTCGCTGCGGCCAGCGGATGCCGGGGCACCACCCGGCGCCGGGGCGAGAGCCGACGGACGTCCGGCGGCGGCGGCGGGCAGTTTTCTTCGTCTCGGGATGGCGCCGGCGCGGTCCTACACGGCAGCCGGCTGCCCGCTCGCCGCGACGGCGGTGGCCGGCTCGGAGGTCGCGTGACCGTGGCGGATCAGATCGGCGGCGCGCTCGGCCAGCGCGATCGTCGGCGCGTTGGTGTTCCCGCGGGGCACGGCCGGCATCACCGATGCGTCCACGATCCGCAGCGACTCCACGCCGTTGACGCGCAGCTGCTCGTCCACCACCGCGGCCGCGTCGGTGCCCATGCGGCAGGTCCCGACCGGGTGGTAGATCGCGAACGTGGTGCGCGCCACGTGCGCCCGCAGGTCCTCGTCGCTGTCGCCGTCGGGGACGTTGAAGGGCTCGGCGCAGTAGGGCTTCAGGGCCGGCTGCTGGCAGATCTCCAGCATCCGCCGGTGACCCTCGACCATCCGCTCCATGTCGTCGCCCTCGGTGTAGAAGGCGTTGTGGATCAGCGGCTTGGCGGTCGGATCCGCCGAGGCCAGGCGCACGGTCCCGCGGCTGCGCTCGGTCAGCAGGCAGGCCGACACCCACACACCGTGGGCTTCGGGGTCGCGCATGCCCTCGTCGACGATGTGCACGGGGGCGAAGTGGAACTGGATGTCCGGGGCGGGCGCGCCCGCCCCGACGCGCGTAAAGCCGCCCGCCTCCGCGAGGTTGGAGGCGAACACGCCCGTCTGTGTGGCTTCGTACTCCTGCAGCGCCTCGGGCTCCAGGGCGAGCAGCAGGCTGTAGGGCTCCTCGGTCGTCCACACCGCCTGCGTGGCGGGGTGGTCGGAGAGGTTCTCGCCCACCGCCGGCTGGTCGAGCGTGACCTCGATTTCGCGCATCTGGAGGTGTTCGGCTGGGCCGATCCCGGAGAGCATCAGCAGCTTCGGGGAGTTGTAGGCGCCCGCGCACAGGATCACCTCCCGCTCGGCTCGCAGCTCCTGGACCTCCCCCAGCTTGCTGGCCACCACGCCGACCGCGCGGTTGCCCTCGAACAGCAGCCGATGGACGTCCATGTACGGCATCACCTCGAGATTGGACCGCTCCATCGCAGGGTGCAGATAGGCGACCGCCGTGCTCGCCCGCTGGCCGCCGCGCTGGGTGACCTGGTAGATGCCGACGCCGTCCTGCTCGGCGCCGTTGAAGTCCGGGTTGCGCGGCAGACCGGCCTCGACACCGGCCTCCACAAAGGCCTGCGACATGATGTTGCCGGTGCGGCTCTCGCTGACGGGCAGGGGACCGCCGGCGCCGTGCCACTCGGAGGCGCCCCGCTCGTTGTCCTCGGCCTTCAGGAAGTAGGGCTTCAGCTCGGCCCAGCTCCAGCCCGGCACGCCCCATTCGTCGTAGTCGAGGTGGTTGCCGCGGATGTAGACCATCGCGTTGATCGAGGAGGAGCCGCCGAGCACGCGCCCGCGGGGGAGCGTGATGCGCCGGTGCAGGCACTCGTGCTCGGGGGCGGAGTGGTAGTCCCAGTCGACCTCGGTGCCGCCGAGCTGCAGGTAACCGAGCGGCACGTGGATGTTTTCGTTGGTGTCCGGGGGCCCGGCCTCGAGCAGCAGCACCCTCACGTCCGGATCCTCGCTGAGGCGGTTGGCGATCACGCACCCCGCCGAGCCGGCGCCGACAACCACGTAGTCGTACATCCCCGCTCCTTCCCTGTTAACGCCTGTGCGGCCACGATACAGCAGCACGGGCGGGCGGCTCGTCGCGGGAACGCCCTCGCCAGGAGCGCTGCCGGCACGGGGATCACGAGCGCGCCGAGCCCCGCATGGGGGAGATGTGGAGCCGGTCTACGGCCGCGACTCTCGCGCGGCGCGCGCGGCCTGTACCTGCTCGACACCGGCGAGCACGTCCCCGCCAAGGGCCTCATCGAGGTCTATCTGCGCGGTGGCCATGATCCGCCCGAGCGTCATGTATTGACCGATCACAAGAATTGCCTGGACGATCTCGTCGTTACCGAAGCGCGCGCTCATCGCCTCGAAGGTCCCCTGATCCGGCGCCGCGTCGCGCACGATCTGGCTTGTGAAGCGCAGCACCAGGCGTCCGTCGTCGCCCAGCGCGTCGGCCTCGAGATCGTCGGCTTCCAGCGCTGCGACCTGCTCCGCGGTGCCTCCGACGGCAAGCAGGATCGGGACGTGCTGGACCCACTCGTACTCCGCCCCGGGGGTCATGCGGGAGACCAGCAGGATCGCCAGCTCGCGCAGCACCGGGTCGAACAGGCGAGCGTCCAGGCAGTCTCCGCCGAGTCGCAGCCAATTCACGAATGACCCTTGCGCGTTGGCGACGGTGGCAAACACCTTCAATGGCGGGAGGCGATCCAGAGCTGCCTGTACCCGCGGCTCTGCCGCGTCGTGATCCAGGGGAGCGATACGCGCCACGGCGGGTGACCCTATCAATCGTCCTTTGATCGATTTGATCGCGATCGGGCGCCGCGACCTGCCCGGTCCCTCGCGAGCCCCAGCCGGACCGCCGCCGGCGGTTATCGTGGTGGCGATGCCGCCACTCCCCGCCCGCCGCTGATGGATCGCCGCCTGCTCGGGCGCACGGGGGTATCCGTCAGCCCGCTGTGCCTGGGGGCGATGATGTTCGGCTCGTGGGGCAATCCCGACCGCGCGGACTCGGTGCGGATCGTCCACGCCGCGCTGGACGCGGGGATCAACTTCATAGACACGGCCGACATCTACTCCTCGGGCGAGTCGGAGGAGATCGTGGGCGAGGCGCTCGCCGGCCGGCGCGACGAGGTCGTGCTGGCGACCAAGTTCCACGCCACGATGGGAGCCGACGCCAACGAACGCGGCAACTCGCGGCGCTGGATCATGCGCGAGGTCGAGAATTCCCTACGCCGTCTGGGCACCGACTGGATCGACCTCTACCAGGTGCATCGCCCAGAACCGGAGACCGACATCGAAGAGACGCTGGGGGCGCTGTCCGACCTCGTCCACCAGGGCAAGGTGCGCTACATCGGCTCCTCCACGTTCCCGGCCTCGGCGGTGGTGGAGGCCCAGTGGGTGGCGCGCGAGCGCGGGCTGCAGCGGTTCGTGTGCGAGCAGCCCCCCTACTCCCTGCTCGTGCGGGGCGTCGAGGAGGACCTGCTGCCCACGGCCCAGCGGCACGGGATGGGCGTGATCCCATGGAGCCCGCTCGCCGGGGGATGGCTGTCGGGGGGCTGGCGCAAGGGCCAGGACCCGCCAAGCTCGACCCGTGCGCAGCGCCTACCCGCGCGCTATGACCTGACGCTGGAGGCCAACCAGCGCAAGCTCGACGCCGCCGACGCGCTGGCGCGCCTGGCCGAGGAGAACGGGATCTCGCTGATCCACCTCGCGCTCGCGTTCGTGATCCGCCATCCCGCGGTCACCTCTGCGATCGTCGGCCCGCGCACAATGGAGCAGCTCGAATCCCAGCTCGGCGCCGAGCAGGTCGAGCTGTCCGGGGAGGTGCTCGACCGGATCGACGAGATCGTGCCCCCCGGCCACAACGTCAACCCCGCGGATGGAGGCTGGCAGAACCCGGCCCTGGAGCCGGCAGCGCGCAGGCGATGAGCACCCCGCCCTCCGGCAGGCAGTTCGAGCTGAGCCGGGGCGAGCAGCGCGCGGTGGTCGTGGAGGCGGGCGGCGGGATCCGCGAGTACGGCGTCGGGGAGCGCCCGGTGCTCGAGTCCTACGCGCTCGAGCAGATCTGCGACGGCGCCCACGGGGCGCCGCTGATCCCGTGGCCCAACCGGATCGCGCAGGGCCGCTACAGCTTCGCCGGACGCGAGCACCAGCTCGCCCTGGACGAGCCGGCGCGGGACAACGCGATCCACGGCCTGCTGCGCTGGCGGCCGTGGATCGAGCTCGAGCACGGCGCCGATCGCGTGGTCGTGGGGACGCGGCTGCTGGCGATGCCCGGCTACCCGTTCGCGGTCGAGGTGTCGATCGCCTACGAGCTCGGCGAGGACGGCCTCTCGGTGACCACCTGCGCCCGCAACATCGGCGAGGCGGAGTGCCCCCTCGGGGCCGGTCAGCACCCCTACCTGTCCCCCGGGGACGGCGCGATCGACGGCTGCACGCTGCAACTCGGCGCCGCCACCCGGCTGATCAACGACGAGCACCACCAGATCCCGGTCGGGCGCGAGCCCGTCGGCGGCACCGCCTACGACTACCGTGCCCCCAGGCGCATCGGCAGTCAGCAGATCGACGACGCCTTCACCGACCTCTCCCGCGACGACTCGGGCTGCTCGCGCGCACGGCTGGAGTGTCCCGATGGCGCTACCGTCGAGCTGTGGGTCGACGAGCGCTACCCCTTCCTGCAGGTCTACAGCGGCGACACCCTCGCACCCGCGCGCCGGCGCCGTGGCCTCGGGCTCGAGCCGATGACCTGCGCTCCCAACGCGTTCCGCAGCGGCGACGGGCTGCTGCGGCTGGCGCCCGGGGAGGAGCTCACCATGCGCTGGGGCGTGGGGCTGAAGGGCTGAGCGGATGACCACACGACTGCCGACGGTTCTCGCGGCCGCCGTGCTGGCGCTCGGGCTCGCACCCGGAGGCGCCGCGGCGGCTGCCCCGGCCGAGGACATGCTCACCTACATGCCGACCGAAATGGTGCACTCGGTGTGGAGCGGTGAACAGGTCGAAGGCTTCCTCTCCGAGCTCTCCGAATACGACATCGGCCAGGCACTGCTGCAGATGCCGCGGTTCAAGCGCAAGGGCACGCTGACGCTTCCGGCGAGCAACGAACAGATGCTGCGGGTGTGGGCTGAACGCGCCGCTCGCTATGGCGAAGCGCACGGGGAGCAGATCGCGGTCACGGCGGTGTTCAACGGGGTCCTGAAGCCGAAGGGCCTGAGCCTCGAACTCGCGAGCACCCGCGGCCACATCATCGCGGCCGTGCGGTCGGCCGTCACCCTCGGCGTCAGCGGCGTGCAGCTCGACCTCGAGCCCTACCCGACGAGCCCCGGCTTCATCGAGCTGCTGGAAGAACTCGACGTGGCGCTCGGGCAGTCCGGCTTCGCGGGACGGCTGTCGGTGGTGGCGCCCGCCAACGTGTCGCGCTGGAGCCCGGCCTACCTGCAGCGGGTGGCGGCGCTCGTGGACCAGGTCGACCCGCTCTTCTACGACAGCGAATCGACGCAAGCCGCCGCCTACGAGGAATGGGTGGAGGAAGGCCTCGCCTACTACTCGAACAACGTCCCCGCCGGGACGGCGATCGTCCCTGTCATCCCGTGCTATTCGAAGAACCCCTGGCACGACCCGGCGGTCGAGGACGTTCCCAACGCGAGCCAGGCCCTGCAGGCAGCTCTGGCGGCGGGCAGCCGCGTCGAGGGTGCCGGGCTGTGGTGGTGGTACGCCTTCTACGAGGGCCACCTGAAGCGCTTCGATGCGGCCCTCGAACGCGCCGCCTGGCAGCAGCTGACGGTCAACCTTCCGTTCTCGCCGTAGCGGATCCGGAACGCTGCGGCGGCAGGTCCGCCGGGAGCGGGACCTCCTGGGGGGAGCGTCCCTCGCCCTGTTCCTCCCAGGAGCCCCAGGCGCGACCGTCGCGACCCTGGTGCTCCCCGGAGCCGCCCAGCGCAAGCAGCACCAGCGGCTCGGTGCCGGCGTTCACGAGCTGGCGGCGGGCCGGCGGGGGGACGCGTGCCAGCTCGTAGCGACCGAGCACGTGCTCGGAGTCCTCGAGCACCAGCGTGAGCTCGCCCTCCAGCACGAGGTAGACCTCCTCCTGGCGCTCGTGGCGATGGACACGCCCCCGCTGGCCCGGCTGGAGCACGAGCGCGTTGATCCCGAACCCGCTCACGCCGAGTTCGCGGCGCAGCGTCTGGAAGCGCTCGCCCCCGGCCGGGTCGATCCTGGCGAACGCGACGCCGTCCTCGGGAGCGGCTGTGCTATCGCTCGCCTTCACGGGCGTGTCCTCGCTCCGGGGCCCCAATGGCTAGGCCGCGAAGCGCTGGGCCGCCCGCGCTCGGCGCCGCGCGGCCTCGAGCTCGCGGTTCTTCGGGGCGGCATTGGTGACCAGCCCGTCGAGCAGGCGCCCGGTGGCCTCGGCGACCTCCTGCACGGCGCGGGCGAAGACCTCCTCGTTGGCGCGAGATGGCTTCGTGGACCCGCTGACCTTGCGCACGTACTGGAGCGCCGCGTCGTGAACCTCCTCGTCGCTGGCGGGGGGGTCGAAGTTGTGGAGCTGTCTGATGTTCCGGCACATGCATCCAGACTAGTTGGCTGAGTGTGCGAGCGCGCCCAGCAGCGAGGCCAGCCGCTTGGGCAGCCGCAGCAGACGCGCACCTCGCGCACCGGCTGCTCGGAGCCGGGCATCCCCGAGGAGTCGAGCGCCGTCACGCCCGAACGCGACAGATCCTCCGGCATCGCCCGATTATGTCAACCGCCTTCGCCGCGGATGCTCAGACGCCGGGCTGTGCTGGTTCCAGCGCCTGCAGCTGCTCAGGGGGCACCAGCAACACCGGGCAGTGAGACTGGTGGACGGCCCGCCGGCTGACGCTGCCGACGGCGTGAAGGCCGCTCAGGCTGCGGCTGCTGACCATCACCAGCGAGGCGTCCTCCGAGCGGGCGGCCTCGATCACCGCGTGGCGTGCGTGTCCCGGCTCGACCTTCAGGCGGGCGCGCTCGCCCAACAGCTCGTGCAGGCGCTCGGCCTGGCCCTCGATGCGATGGGGGTGCATCCGCGACTCGGCGCCGAGCACGTGCAGCAGCGTCACCGACCCGTCGCTTTCGGCCGCGAGGCGTCCGGCGACGGCGACAAGCGCGTCGGATCCCTCGAGCCCGTCGCTGGCCACGACGATCCGCTCCCGCAGGTCGGCCCCGCCGTCGACGGCGCGCGAGACCAGCAGGGGCCGGGTGAGGTAGTCCTCGGCGGTCGCCGCCACGCCGCCCATGAACATCGCCCCGAACCAGGATGTCGCCGGTCTCCCGATCACGAGCAGGTCCTGGTCCGCGCAGCGGTCGATCACCACGCGCGCGGGAGGGCCCGCTGGGTCCACTTCGACGCTCGCCCCCACCCCCGCCGCGCTCGCCGCCGCACGCGCCTGCTCGACGATTTCGGTCGCCCGCCCCGGCGAGATGGCCGGCGAGCGCATCTCGGGATCCTTCCTGTAGGAGGTCACCAGCAGCAGCGTCAGGTGCCCGTCCGGGCCCGCGAGCGATGCCGCGTGGCGGACCGCACCCAGGCTCTCGGGCGAGCCGTCGAGCGCACACAGGGCCCGGGCGAAGCTGAGCCGGGGCTGGCGGAAGCTATCTTTGCGCCGCTCCCCCGCCGGAACGCTCGGGCTCATCGCGCCGCCCCCGCCGAGGCCGGCGCCGGCGCGGGTGCCGGGGCGCAGATCTCCAACAGCTCCGCCATCGCCGCTTCGATGCCCGCGGCGAGCACGCCGATGTCCCGCGCCGTGTCGTAGTCGCCGGTGACGCCGAAGCCGAGGTGTCCGTCGTAGGAGAAGATCGCCACGCCGACACGGACGTGACCGCCCAGCGGCACGTAGCCGTAGGCCTGGAGCATGCGCCTTCCGGCGGCATACAGCGGCTGCTGGGGACCGGGCACGTTGGTCGTGACCGTGTTGATCGAGTGCTGGGGCACGCGCGTTGCGAGACGCTCGCCCAGGGCCAGCAGCATCGGCGGGGCGAACCCGCCGAGCTGCGTGAGCACCTCGCCGGCGAGCGCCTCCTTGGATTCCTTCAGGTCGGCCATCTGTGTCGTGATCGCACGCAGTCGCTGCACCGGGTCGGGGATGCCCACGGGCAGCTCGGCGAAGATCGCCGACACGCGGTTGTCGTAGACGCCGTGCTGCGAGGGCCCGCGCACCGACACGGGTACGAGCGTGCGCACGGGTCGCTCCACCGACTCGCCGCGGTCGATCAGCAGCCGCCGAAAGCCGCCCGTGATACAGGCGAGCACCACGTCGTTGACGGTTCCTCCGAGCACGCGTTTGATCGCCTTCACGTCGGCCAGCTCCGCCTGCGCCCAACACCAGCGCCGGTGGGGCCCCAGCGGCCCGTTCAGCGAAGACGGCGGCGGGGGGCGAAGGACCCCCCTCATCCGCATCAGCCCGCCGGCCGCGTCCGTGCCCCGTCGGGCGAGACGCCAAGGCCGCAGCAGTGCGCCCAGGGCTCGGGCGGCGTCCCCCACGCCCGCGCCCAGCGCTCCTGCCAGGAGCTCGAGGTCGCCCGGCGCGCGGCCGACCTGTCGCTTGTCGATCAACGGGCGCGACCCCTGTGGGTCGCGGTCGAGCATCACGCTCAGCAGGTCGCTGGCGGACACGCCGTCGACCATGCAGTGGTGCGTCTTGGAGATCAGCGCCCAGGGGGCGTCGAGGCCCGGGAGCTCGACGCGCTCGACGACCCACATCTCCCATAGCGGCTTGGTGCGGTCCAGCTGCTGTGACATCACGCGGCCCACCAGCCGCTGGAGTTGCTCCTCGCCGCCGGGGGCCGGCAGCGCGCTGCGGCGGAGGTGGTAGCCGATGTTGAAGTGCGGGTCCTCCACCCACACCGGACGCCCCGCGTCGAACGGCACGAAGTGCACGACCTGGCGGTAGCGGGGAACGAGGGGGAGCTTGCAGAGCACCATCTCGTGCAGCTCCTCGGCGCTCGGCGGCGGGCCCTCGAAGAGCGCGATCGAGCCGATGTGCATGTGACTGACGCCATCCTCGAAGCCGAGGAAGCTCGCGTCGAGCGCGCTCAGGCGCTCGCCCCTCACCGCGCCGACCTCGCGGCCGTGTGCGACTTGCCCGACCGGCGCTTGGAGGCGGGCCGCGCCGTCTGCAGCAGCTCGGCGGTCGCGTCCCGCATCCCCGTCAGCATCACCTCGAGGTCGGGCACCGTGTCACGGTCCGCGACGACGCCGAAGAAGAGGTTGCCGTCGTAGCTGACGATCGCCACCCCGACGGCGTGCTCGGCGGCCAGTGGCACGAGCGGGTGGACCTCTCGCATCGGCGCCCCGAGCGCATACAGGGTCTGCTGGGGCCCGGGGACGTTGGTGATCGTCACATTGAACAGGCGCGTGGCGTACAGGGCCTGGGCGAGCGTGGAATGGATCACGGGCGGGGTCAGCCCGGCGAGACCCAGCACGGCGTCGGTGCCTTCGGCCTGTCTGCCGTCGGACTTCAGCGCCGCCGAGCGGGCGACGGTTTCGAAGTAGCGCTCGAGGGTGCGCGACTCGGCGACGGGCAGCTCCATGAACAGCGAGGAGACCTTGTTCCCCAGCGCGAGACGCTCGGCGGCGAGGCGCACGTTGACCGGCACCATCGCCCGCAGCCCGTCGGCCGGCGGCGTCTCACCCCGGCTGAGCAGCAGCGCACGCAGGCCGCTCGCGCTGATCGTCAGCGCGACGTCGTTGATCGTGCCCCCGAGCGCGTCCTTGATCGCGCGCGCATCCTGCAGCGGGACGGATATCACCTCGAATCGCCGCAGCGCGCCGATCGGCTCGTTCAGGCTCGTGTGCGGCGCCGCGTGCAGCTCGTCCTCGACGATCAGCCGCGCCGCCGCCCCTGCCCGCGAGAGCGTCTCGCGCGGGTGAAGGACGCTGTGCACGCCGCTCTGCGCGAGGTGGGCGACGGGTTCCAGCGGAGACAGGCCGTCCCACACGCGGGACAGCGCCGACAGCGTCGGGCCCTGATCGCCGCGCGCCGGACGCCGGACACCGCCCCTGCCGGTGCCGCCGGTGCCGGTGGCGCCGCCGCCGGCGGCGTTCTCAGCTGCGGGGGCGGACGGGCTGGTGTCGAGCAGCAGGTGGCCGACGTCGACCGACCCGACACCGTCCACCATGCAGTGATGTGTCTTGCTCGCCAGCGCCCAGCGGCCCCCGGCGAGCCCCTCGACGATCACCATCTCCCAGAGGGGGCGGCGGCGGTCGAGGCGCTCGGAGAAGAACAACGAGGACCACTCCACGAGCTCCTGGTGCCCACCCGGACTCGGCAGGGCTGCGCGGTCGAGGTGCTCGGCGACGTCGAAGTCGGGCACGTCGGTCCAGGCCGGCCAGCTGAGCCCGCCGGTGTGGGGGGTGGACAGGCGCTGGCGGTAGCGCGGGAGCTGTCCGAGCCGCGCCGTCAGCAGCTCACCGATCTGCTCGCGCGTGGGAATTCCCAGCTTCGGGATCGGGTCGAACACCATGATCGCGCCGATGTGCATGTGGGCGCTGTCGTCCACCTGCTCTAGCTCGAGGAACGTCGCGTCAAGTGGCGTGAGGTGCTGGCGCATGACCGGAAGCGGTTCGTCATCGCCAAGGTACAGGTACCCGGGCACGGTCGCATCCGGCCTCGCCCCCCTTGCTGGTGCGGGAATCCACGGACCTCGCAGCCCGATCGGGTAGGGAGGATGGACGTGACAATGGTGTTCGCGGACCGAACCCATGCCGGGCGGGAGCTCGCCACGCAGCTGCTCGGGCTGCGGGACGAGCAGCCGCTCGTGTTCGGGCTGCCGCGCGGCGGGGTTCCCGTGGCGGCCGAGGTGGCGCGGGAGCTGGGCGCTCCGCTGGAGGTGCTGGTCGTCCGCAAGCTGGGGGGCCCCCGCAATCGCGAGCTCGCCGTCGGTGCGGTGGCCGAAGGGGGCACCGCGGTCATCGACAGGGGGCTCGCCGGACGGCTCGGCCTGACCGCATCGGCGCTCGAGCGGATCCTCGAGCGCGAGGAGCGCGAGCTGCAGCGCCAGGTGGGGCGCTTCCGCGACGACTTCGACCCTGCCGAGGTGGCGGGACGCACGGCGCTGGTCGTCGACGACGGCTTCGCCACCGGCCTCAGCGATCTCGCCGCGGTGCGGGCCTTGCGCTCCCGCCAGGCGGGACGGATCGTGGTGGCGGCGCCGGTGGGGTCGCCCGAGGCCGTGGAGACGCTGCGGGGCGAGGCCGACGAGGTCGTCTGTCACACGATCCCCGCCCGGCTGCTCGGCGTCGGGCGCTGGTACCGGGACTTCTCGCCCGTGAGCGAGGAGGAGGTGCTCGCACTGCTGGCCGGGGCCGGCACCCCGATTCCCCGCCCCGTCCCGGGAGGCGGGGCCTGAGCGAGGTCCCTATCGTGGCCCGGCGTGACTGAACGTCGGGTGCCCGCCAACGGGATCGAGCTGGCGATCGTCGAGGAGGGCGAGGGCCCCCTGGTGGTCCTCTGCCACGGCTTCCCGGAGCTCGGCTTCTCCTGGCGTCACCAGGTGCCCGCGCTCGCTCGGGCCGGGTATCGGGTCGTCGTACCCGACATGCGCGGGTTCGGGGCGAGCTCGGCTCCCGCCGCGATCGAGGCCTACGACATCGTCACCCTGTGCGGCGACATGAGCGGCCTGCTCGACGTGTTCGGCGCGGAGCGGGCGATCTTCGTCGGCCACGACTGGGGAGCGATCGTGGTCTGGAACCTGGCGGTGCTGGCTCCGGAGCGGGTGAGGGCCGTGGCGGGCCTGAGCGTTCCGTTCGTGCCCCGGGCCCCCGCGCCCCCGATCGAGATCATGCGCCGCAACCTCGGCGAGGACTTCTACATCGTGTGGTTCCAGGAGCCGGGCGTCGCCGACGAGGTGCTCGCCCGGGATGTCCGCCGCACGCTGACGACCCCGGCGCAGTGGACGGCCCAGTGGGCTGCGGAACCGGAGGAGCCGCGACGGCCGTCGTGGCTGTCGGAGGAGGAGTTGGCGGTGTTCGTCAGGGCGTTCGAACGGACCGGGTTCACCGGCGGGCTCAACTACTACAGGAACCTCGACCGCAACTGGCAGCTCACCGCTGATGTGGCGGACCGCCACGTGCAGGCCCCCGCGATGTTCCTGACCGGCGAGCGCGACCTCGTGCGGCGCTTCGCCCCGGGCGAGACGATGCGCGGGTGGGTCGACGACCTGCGCGCCTCCATCGTGGTCCCCGACGTCGGCCACTGGGTCCAGCAGCAGGCCCCCGAGGCGGTCAACGCCGCCCTGCTGGAGTTCTTCTCGGGGCTGTAGCCGGCGCTGCACCGCCGCGGCTGCCCGGCTGCCCCCGGCTGCACGCGGCTACCCGCGTCGCGATAGCTGCCTATGCAATGCTTAGGCAGATGGCGAAGGACATGTCGCTGGGCGAAGCGGCCAAGGCGATCGGCGTCAGCGCCGACACGCTGCGCCGCTGGGACGACGCCGGGAAGCTGCGCACGCGCCGCGACGAGCGGAACCGCCGGCGGGTGCCCGAGTCCGAGGTGCGCCGCCTGACCTCCGCCCCCGTGCGCCACCGGACCGGGTCGCGGGCGTCGGCCCGCAACCGCTTCGAGGGCACGATCACCTCCGTCGAGGTGGGTGGGGTGATGGCGCTCGTGGAGATGAGCGCGGGCCCCTTCCAGATCACCGCCGCGATCACCCGCGACTCGGTGGCGGAGCTGGGCCTGGCGAGCGGGGTGGCCGCGACGGCCACGGTGAAGGCGACCTCGGTCATGATCGAGCGGGGCGCAGGCGCCGGGCGGGCGGCGTGAGCGGGCGGCAGCGGGCGATCACGATCGTGCCGCTGGTCGCGGCGCTGTCGCTGGCGGGAGCCCTGTGGGGCCTGGCGGCGGCGGGCGCCTCGTCCCGGGCGCCGAGCGCGGCGGACGGCTCGCCGCCGGCGCGGAGCACGAGCACGGGCACCGTGCAGGTGCTCTACGCCGGGTCGCTGGTGGACTTCATGGAGAACGGCCTGGGGCCCGCCTTCCAGCGTGCCAGCGGCTACGCGTTCTCCGGCTTCGGGGGCGGGTCCACCGAACTTGCCAACGAGATCCGCGGAGGGGTGCGCCAGGGCGACGTGTTCATCAGCGCCGCCGCGGCGGCGGACAACTCGCTCGAGGGAGCCGCTGGCGGCAAGTGGGTGTCGTGGTACTCGACGTTCGCCGCCACGCCGCTGATGCTGGGGTACAACCCCGACAGCACGTTCGGCAAGCAGCTCGCCCACGGCACGCCCTGGTACAAGGTGATAACCGAGCCCGGGATCCTCGTGGGCAGGACCGATCCGAAGCTCGACCCGAAGGGCGTGCTGACGGTGGAAGCGGTCGCCAAGGCGGCGCACAAGCTCCACGAGCCGCAGCTGACGAGCGCGCTGAACTCGTTCCCGGTGTACCCGGAGACCGCGCTGGTCGGGCGCCTCCAGTCGGGCCAGCTCGACGCCGGCTTCTTCTACGAGGTGGAGACCTCCGCGGCGCACTTCCCCGCCGTCGCGCTGACGCCCGCGTACAAGTACGCGCTGTACACCGTGACGATCCTCTCGCACGCGCCTGACCCGGCGGGAGCCGCGGCGTTCGTGCGGTACCTGCTCGGCTCCGCACGGACCAACACGCTGAAGCGCAACGGGCTGGCGCCCGTCAAGCCGCGGTTCTACGGGTCGCGAGCGGCGGTGCCGCACGGGCTACGGCGACTCCTCGGCGCCGGCTGAGGCGGATGCGCCCGGCGCGGAGCCCGCTGCCCTGGCTGGGGGGGCTGCTGGCGCTCTACCTGCTGGCGCCGCTGGTTGCGTTCCTGCTGCGCCTGCGCCACGGGGTCTCCTCGGCGCCGGGAGTCGGCTCGGCGCTGGCGACCTCGTTGCTGACGGCGACCATCTCGACCGCGCTGATCGCGCTGCTCGGTGTCCCGCTCGCCTACCTGCTGGCGCGCGCCCGGCGCCCCCATGCACGCGCGCTCGAAGCCCTGCTCGCGCTCCCGCTGGCGCTGCCGCCGCTGATGAGCGGGCTGTTGCTGCTGTACGTGCTCGGCCCCCATACCGCCGCGGGGCGCCTGTTCGACGGCCGGCTGACCGAAACCAGAGCCGGGATCGTGCTGGCCCAGACGTTCGTCGCGGCCCCGTTCCTGCTGATCAGCGCGCGGGCTGCCTTCGCCGAGCTGGACCCCGCACTCGACGACGTGGCGGCGACGCTCGGCCTCGGGCGGCTCGCACGCTTTGTGCGCGTCGCCGTGCAGGGGGCGCTCGTGGGCATCTCGGCGGGCCTGTTGCTGTCCTGGCTGCGGGCATTCGGCGAGTTCGGGGCGACCGTGATCGTGGCCTACCACCCCTACTCGCTCCCGGTGTTCACGTTCGTCCAGTTCGACGCGACCGGCGTGCCGGCGACCGTGCTGCCGATCCTGCTGGCGCTCGGGGCGGCATTCGT
Organism: Solirubrobacteraceae bacterium; assembly: GCA_035515315.1. Lineage (GTDB taxonomy): Bacteria > Actinomycetota > Thermoleophilia > Solirubrobacterales > Solirubrobacteraceae > Palsa-744. The sequence goes on along the minus strand of DATJBO010000010.1, from coordinate 1,799 downwards.
CGTGCTGCTGGTCGTCACGCTGCACCCTCCGCGCCGGGCGAGGCGGTCGCGGATCCCGGCCACCCGTGCCCCCGCCCACGAGTCGCCCGCACAGCCGCTGCGCTTCGCCCTGCGAGCGAGGGCCGGCGGCTTCGAGCTCGACGTCGCCCACGACGCCCGCACCGCGCACCTGGCGCTGCTCGGCCCGTCGGGGGCGGGCAAGACGTTCACGCTACGGCTGCTGGCCGGGCTGGCGGGCGCCGACCACGAGGACGTGCGACTCGGCGAGCGCGAGCTGCACACGATCGCGCCCGAGAAGCGCGACATCGGCTACGTCCCCCAGTCGCCGGCCCTGATGCCGCGCCGGACCGTGTGGCAGCAGGTCACGTTCGGCGCGCGCTCCCGCCCGGTGGTCGCGGCATGGTGGATCGAGCGCCTCGGGCTGGGGGGGCTGGAGGAGCGGTTCCCGGACGAGCTGTCGGACGGTCAGCGCCGCCGCGTCGCACTCGCCCGGGCGCTCGCGGGCGAACCGCGTCTCCTGTTGCTCGACGAGCCGTTGACGGGCCTCGACGCCCCTGTGCGCAGACGCCTGCGGCGCGAGCTCCGCGCCGTGCAACGGGACGCGGGAACAAGCACCGTGATCGTCACGCACGATCCCGAGGAGGCGGCCCTGCTGGCCGACGAGATCGTGCTGTTGGACCACGGGAGGGTGCTGCAGGCAGGCCCGCGGGAGCTGCTCTTCAAGAGGCCCCGCTCCCCCGAGGTCGCCGCGCTGCTCGGGGTCGAGAACACCCATCCCGGCCGGGTGCTCGCGCCCGGCCGGATCGCGTCGGCCGGCGTGGAGCTCGCAGCCCCCACCGGCGAGCTGGCGGTGGGCTCGGAGATCCTCTGGCGCGTGCATCCCGAGCGGCTGCACCCGTGCGAGGACGGCACGCTCGGCGCCGTCGTCACCGACACGATGGACGTCGGCGTCGCCCGGGAGCTGACGGTGGCGCTGGGTGACGAGCTCGAGCTGCTCCTGCGCACGAGCAACGGGTTCGACGCGCGCGTCGGCGAGCCGCTCCGCCTCGAGCTCGAGGCCGGGGACGTCACGGTCTGGCTTCCCGAACCCCAGGGGGCGCCTGGGCGGACGGCGATCGTGCACCGCGGCCGGGCCCCCCTCGCCTGAGAGGGTCCCGGCCGCGAGCCGAATCTGCCCCGGCGGCTGCCGGCCGCGCGGGTGAGGCTAGTAGCCGAGCGTGAGCGCCTGGCTGTGGCGACCCTTCCCGGACCCCGTCGTGAGGGTGTAGCGGCCCGGCGCCAGCCTATGTACCGCCGCCAGGCGCACCTCGACCGCGCCGTGACGGGATACGGCGGCTCCGGTCGCGTACACCACGCCGTGTCGGGACAGCGCCGCGTGCACCGACGATGCGGTGGCCGTGAACTTGACGGTCCCCGAGACCGTCTTCGTGGTGCATTCGCGCACCTTCTTGCCTTTCTTCTTCACGATCGCGCAGGTGACCAGCTCGATCTTCCCCGGCGCGCCGGCTGCGCCCGTGACGCCGTGTGGTCCGGTCGCACCCACCGGGCCCTGCGGTCCGGTCGGGCCGGCCCCGCCCCCGGGTCCGCCCGCGCCTTCTTTGCCGGCTGCGCCTTCGTTACCGGCTGCGCCTTCGTTACCGGCTGCGCCTTCTTTGCCGGTTGCGCCTTCTTTGCCGGTCGCGCCTTCTTTACCGGTCGGGCCTTCTTTACCGGTTGGGCCTTCTTTACCCGTCGGGCCTTCTTTACCCGTCGGGCCTTCTTTACCCGTCGGGCCTTCTTTACCGGTCGGGCCTTCTTTA
>DATJBO010000009.1:0-2517 GCA_035515315.1 Solirubrobacteraceae bacterium | reverse complement strand
CGCCGCCGGCCACCCCTGGGACCTGCGCAAGGCCGACCCCTACTGCTCATATGAGGACTTCGATTTCAAGATCCCGGTCGGCACCGTCGGGGACAACTACGACCGCTTCGCGGTTCGCCTGGCCGAGATCTACGAGTCGGTGAAGATCATCCAGCAGGCGATCGACGGGCTGCCCGAAGGACCGTTCATCACCACGGATCGAAAGGTGGCGCTGCCGCCGCGCCACGAGCTCGCCACCTCGATGGAGGCGCTGATCCACCACTTCAAGCTCGTCACCGAGGGCTTTCGCGTCCCGCCGGGGGAGATCTACATGCCGATCGAGTCTCCGCGCGGGGAGCTCGGCTGCTACGTGCGCTCCGACGGCTCGTCCAAGCCGGCCCGCGTGCACATGCGCGACCCGAGCTTCGTCAACCTCCAGGCGCTCTCGCACATGGTCGAGGGCAGCTACATCGCCGACCTGATCGCCACGGTCGCGATGCTCGACCCGATCCTCGGAGGCATCGACCGGTGAGCGCCCGCGAGGAGGGCGCCCCGGCCAGCCAGATCGTCTCGCCGGGGGGGTCCCCCCGGGCCGGGGGCGCGGGGGGGATCCCGGGGCCGGCCCGGGTACGGCGCTTCGAGCACGGCTCCCGTGTGCCCGGTTGGGACCAGGCCGCGGATCTCGAGAAGGACCCGGCCCTGATCCCGGACCCCGAGCAGGTGCAGGTGCCTGCCGCGCTGCGCGAGGAGATCGAAGCGCGGATGCGCGACTACCCAGATCCCCACTCGGCGGTGCTGCCGGCGCTGGGGGCCGCCCAGGAGCTCCACGGCTGGTGCTCGCCCGAGGCCTTCGAGCAGGTGGCGTGCGTGATGAGGGTCACGCCCGCGTACCTGGAATCGGTGGCCACCTTCTACGACATGCTCGAGCTGCACCCGGTGCCCGCCCACAGCGTCTACGTGTGCACCAACATCTCGTGCTCCCTGCGGGGGGCCGACCGGCTGTACGAGGAGCTGCGCGCCCAGGCGGGGAGCCTCGCCAACGTGCGCTCGTTCGAGTGCCTCGGGGCGTGCGACATCGCGCCGATGGCCAGCGTCGACGGCGCCTACATCGGCCCCCTGTCCCCCGAGGACGTGCCGGCCCTGCTCGACGACATCCGTGAAGGTCGCGAGGTGCTGCCCGACCGGCACCTGTCCCGCCGCCCCGTCGCCGACCCGCGCGGGCGCGCGTCCTCGGAGGAGCCTGCCGGCGACCCGCGCGGGCGCGCGTCCTCGGGGGAGCCCCCGGAGGGGGGGTCCTAGGTGGCGGCCGCCCCTCCCCTGCTCCTGTTCGACGGCATCGACCTGCCGGGGCTGCGCACGCTCGAGGTCTACCGCGGCCGCGGCGGCTACGAGTCGCTGGGCAAGGCGCTGGCCGAGGAGCCCCAGGAGGTGCTCGCCTCGCTGGAAGCCTCCGGTCTGCGGGGACGCGGCGGGGCCGGGTTCGCGATGGGCAAGAAGATCTCGTTCCTGCCGAAGGGGACGATCGAGCGCTACCTCGTGTGCAACGCCGACGAGTCCGAGCCGGGCACCTTCAAGGACCGCGAACTGCTCGAGAAGAACCCGCACATGCTGATCGAGGGGATCGTGATCGCCTCCTACGCGGCCGGCGCCAACCGCGCGTTCATCTACATCCGCGGCGAGTACGTCGAGCCCGCCCGCGCACTCGAGCAGGCGCTCGACGAAGCCCGCGCGGCGGGGTACCTCGGGGATGACATCCTCGGCTCCGGCCACTCGCTCTCGCTCGTGTTGCACCGCGGCGCGGGGGCCTACATCTGCGGCGAGGAGACGGCGCTGCTGGACTCGCTGGAGGGCAAGCGCGGCAACCCGCGGCTGAAGCCCCCGTTCCCCGCCAACCAGGGCCTCTACCAGGGCCCCACCCTGATCAACAACGTCGAGACGCTCGCCACCGTCCCGGCGATCATCAGGCTCGGCGGCGAGCAGTACGCGCAGATCGGGGTGCAGAACTCGACCGGCACGAAGGTCGTGTCGGTGTCGGGCCACGTCCAGCGGCCGGGCAACTACGAGATCGAGCTCGGCATCCCCTCGCGGGAGCTGATCTACGACCTCGCCGGCGGCCCCCCGGAGGGGCGCGCCGTCAAGTGCTGGTTCCCGGGCGGCTCCTCCTCGCCGGTGCTCACGGCGGACGACCTCGACCTCCCCTACGACTTCGACTCGATGGCCAGGGCGGGCTCGATGCTCGGCTCCGGCGCGGTCATCGTGGTGGACGACTCCACGCCGATCCTCGACGTCGCGCTGAAGGTCGCGAAGTTCTACCGCCACGAGTCCTGCGGCAAGTGCACCCCCTGCCGCGAGGGCACCAACTGGACCGTGAAGATGCTCGAACGCATCGAGGCCGGCGAGGCGACCCCGATGGACCTCGAGATCATGGCCTCCGTGCAGGAGCACATCATCGGCAACTGCCTGTGCGTGCTCGGCGACGCGATGGCGATGCCGATCGGCTCGATGATCGCGAAGTTCCGCGAGGAGTTCGAAGCGCAC
>DATJBO010000008.1:0-29558 GCA_035515315.1 Solirubrobacteraceae bacterium | reverse complement strand
GCCCCGGCCATCATCCCGAAGTCGATGTCGCGGTGGGTGGCGACGCCCTCCTCGAGCACCAGGCACGCCTCGAGGAACGTCTTCAGCGACAGCAGCTCGACGAGCTCCTCGACGTCGGGCTCGTTCTCGCCGGGGAGGTTGGGCTGGCCCTGCGGGTCGTAGAAGCCGTCCCCCCCGGTCTTGGCGCCCAGTTTCCCGTCGGCGACGAGCTTCTGCATGCCCTTCGGGACGTAGAAGCGTTCCTCGCCATAGGACTCCACCAGGTGCTCGGCCACGTGCAGGACGGTGTCCAGGCCGAGCAGGTTGATCAGGAAGTATGGCCCCAGCGGCGTGACCTTGGCGGCGCCGACGCCCTCGTCGATCAGCTTGATCGAGAGGCTCTTCTGCTCCTGCTCGCGCCAGATCTCCGAGACGCCGGAGTTCAGGACCCGGTTGACCACGAAGCCGGGCACCTCGGCGCAGGTGATCGGCTGCTTGCGGATCGCCTGGGCGAAGGTGACCGCGGCCGTCACGGTCTCCGCGGAGGTCTCCTCGCCTTCGACGATCTCGATCAGCGGCATCACCGACGCCGGGTAGAAGTAGTGGAAGCCGATCACCTTCTCCGGGCGCAGCGTCGCGTCGGCGATCTCACTGATCGACAGCGAGGAGGTGTTGGAGGCGAGGATCGCGTGGCCTGGGGTGCACGCGTCGAGCTCGGCGAACACGGCCTGCTTGATGGTCATCCGCTCCGGGACCGCCTCGACCACGAAGTCCACCTCCCCGAAGCCCTCATACGTGGTGGTCGGCTGGATCCGTGCGAGCGTCTCGGCCAGCTGCGCCTCGCCCTGCTCGGCGCTGAGGCGGCCTTTCTCGACAAGTTTGGAGACCTGGCCGCTGGTGACGTTCCGGGCCTCGTCGATGCCGGCCCGCACGAGGCCCTCGTCGATGTCCTTGAGGATCACCGGCACGCCGGCGGCGGCGATCGTCTGGGCGATCTGCCCACCCATCGTCCCGGCGCCCACCACCGCGGCCTTGAACACGAACATGCCTTGCACGCCTCCTTGTCTACCTGGGTTGTCGCGGCGCCCGCCGCGCGCGCTGTGGGCGGCGGCGGGTCGCGGCGGGAACTCTAGGCGGCAACGGTGGCCGGCTCCTCCACCCTGCGCGGGAGGAGGGTTTCGCGGGCGATGACCAGGCGCTGGATCTGGGAGGTGCCCTCGTACAGCTGCATGATCTTCGCGTCCCGGAACAGCTTCTCGACCGGGTAGTCCTTGATGAAGCCGTACCCGCCGTAGATCTGCACGGCGTCGGTGGTGACCTTCATCGCGGCATCCGCGGCGAACCGCTTGGCATGCGAGGAGACGAGGGTGTTGCGTTCGCCGCCGTCGAGCATCGCGGCCGACTTCCACGTCAGCAGGCGGGCCGCCTCGATTTCGGTGGCCATGTCGGCGATCATGAACTGGATCGCCTGGTGCATCGCGATCGGCACCCCGAACTGGACGCGTTCGCGCGCGTAGTCGGTGGCGAACTCGAACGCCGCGCGGGCGATCCCGGTGGCCATCGAGGCGACCCCGGGGCGGGTGCGGTCGAGGGTCATCATCGCGAGCTTGAAGCCCTTGTTTTCCTCGCCGAGGAGGTTCTCGGCGGGCACCTCGACGTCGTTGAAGGAGATCGTCGCGGTGTTGGAGGCGCGCTGACCGAGCTTGTCCTCCTTCTTGTCGACGATCACGCCCCAGTCGCGCTCGACCACGAACGCCGAGATGCCGCGGTGGCCGGCGTCCTTGTCGGTCTTCGCGTAGACCGTGTAGTAGTCGGCGTAGCCGCCGTTGGTGATGAAGCACTTGGAGCCGTTCAGCACGTACTTGTCGCCCTGGCGCACGGCGGTCGTGCGCATCCCCGACACGTCGGAGCCGGCGTCGGGCTCGGTCAGGCAGAAGGAGGCGAGCTTGGGGGCTTCGGTCAGCATCCCCAGGTACTTGCGCTTGACCGCCTCGGAGCCCCCGATCTGGATCGGCGTGGTCGCCAGCCCGTTGCAGCCGAGCGAGGTCTGGATCCCCGAGCAGCCCCACGAGAGCTCCTCCTCGATCAGGCAGCCGTCCAGGAAGCCGGCCCCGGCGCCCCCATACTCCTCGGGGATGTGGGAGTTCATCAGCCCCAGCTCCCAGGCCTTCTCGATGATGTCCTGGGGCCAGGTGCCCTCGCGGTCGTAGTCCCAGGCGACCGGCCGGATCTCCTTGACGGCGAAGTCGTGGGCCATCTCCCGGAGGCTCTTCTGCTCGTCGGTGAGCGTGAATTCGACCATTGCTGCGCAGTCTCCTAACGGGCCCTCAGCCCAACGTAGATTGACTGGTCAGTCAACCAGTCCGTGGGGAGGGTAGCGAAGCGGTCGGCTATCGGCAACAATCAGGCGAGTGGACGGCAGCGCGCCGGCGTTCTTGCTCGGCATCGCCGAGAACGGCATCACCTTCGTCGTGTTGGGGACGGTGGCCTTCTCGCTGCTCATGTCGGTGCTGTTCCTCGTGACGAAGGGCACGGACTCGCTGTACGACCAGATCGGCCAGGGCGGCATCTCGCGCGAAGACGACACCCCGGGAGCGGGCGGCCAGCAGCTCGACAGCGCGGCCGCGAGGGCCGAGCAGGAGCTGGAGATCCGCCAGATGCTCGCGGCTCGCAACGAGCGGCTGCTGCGCCGCGGCGAGCCGGCGCTCGACGTGGACGCGGAGGTCGCCCGCCTGCTGGAGGCGACGCCCCGGCCCGAGGAGCAAGACGCCACGCTGACCGAGGAGGTACGCCAGCTGGTGATCGCGCGCAACGAGCGGCGGGTGCGCCAGGGCCTCGAGGAGCTCGACGTGGACAGCGAGGTGGCGCGCACGCTGGAGGAGCTGAATCCGTGACTCGGACAGCCCCGCGGTCGGGTATAAACGCCCCATGACCAACGCTCGACGCTTCGGGCTGGATGAGCTGACGCTGCGTCCGGGCACCTACTTCAACCCACAGACGGAGATCATGATCGTCGTCGACGACTCGCCCGAGGTCGACCACGAGCTGTTCGACGTGGATGAGTTCGACAGCGACGAGTGGGTGTTGATCGCGGAGGACATACCGCTCGACGAGAGCCGCCGGGACGACCTCGTGGAGCGCTTCCAGCGCACCCACCAGGACGCCGGCGCGATGGTCCCCAAGGACGAGGAAGCCGAGCCCGACCTCGACCTCGACGAGGACGAAGAGCACGAACTCGACGAGGAAGAGGAAGAAGACGAACTCGACGGGGTGGAGCTCGAAACCGAGTGACCGGCGGTTAGGAGGCGCCGCCGCCGGCAGCGGGCCGGCCGAGCCCCGAGAACCTCATCCTCAGCGACACCGACACCGGCGCAGCCGAACGGCCGGCCGTGCCCGGCCCCCCGTGCAGGCCGACGCTCGCGGTGAGGCTGCGGGGCAGCTGGCCGCCGGGGTCGGCGTACAGGTCGACCGTGCCCGCTCCCGACTCGGTCCTCGCGGCATGCCAGAGGGCGAGCGCAGGTGCGGAGGAGCCCGCCCGCCCGGTGGCCTGCTCCAGCCCCGACGAGAGGCTCACCAACCGCCCCACGTCGGCCAGGAAGGGCGCCAGCGCCAGCCCCGCCCTCACGTGGACCCTGTCTCGGGCCAGCCCGGGAGCCGCCGAGGCGAAGCGCGGATCGGCGAGCCAGGCTGACGCGTCCAGGCCCAGCGGGGCCGTCGCACCGTGCCCGCCGCCGGGCACGGTCGCCAGGCGGCCGTAGCCCGCCTGAAGGGCGCGCTGCGCCTGCGGGCCGGCCGGCATACGGCGCCCCTGGAGGCTCAACGAGATCCCGCCCGCGCTCGAGACCAGGGTCGCCCGCAGCGCCCGCGCCGGGCCGGAGCCGTCGTGCGAGACGGTGACGAGCGTCAGCGCAAGGCTCGGGGCCATGTTCACGGCGCCGATCCGGAAGCGCGCCGCCGAATGCAGCGTGAAGGCCCGCCGGGCGCCGGGCGCCTGCAGCGACAGCGACAGCGCGACCCGGCCGCTGCGAACCGCGGCCTCACCGCCGAGCGTTCGCGCCACGAGCAGCGAGGCCGGCTCGCCGCCCGGGGCGTGGGGGCCGGAGCCCCCGCAGGACGCGGCCAGCGCGAGCGTGCCGGCTACGAGTACCGCCAGAGCGCAACTGGCGCGGGTCGGCCGGTTTCCGGTGGTCATGCCCTCACCCTCGAACCCGCTGCAGGAGCGCCGGTCGGCGCCGGCGCGGGCGGGCGAGCCTACCATGGCACCCGTGCGCGCCAAGCCGATCGTCGCGCTGCTGCTCGGGTCGCTGCTGGCCGCCGCGGCAGCGCCGGGCTCCGCCGACGCGCAGCGTGCCCGCGCGAGCGCGGCGCCACCCCCGCGCAGCGAGCTCGGGCCGGTCCGGGCACCGGGCCCCGCGGGCCGGGCACCGAGCACCGCGGGCCGGGCACCGAGCACCGCAGACCGAGCCCCTGGCCCCGCGGGCCGGGCCTCGGCGGAGCGCCCCCCTGCTCATACGGCCGCGAGCCGCGGACCGACCGTCAGCGGCGCGCTCACGTCGCTGCTGCACAGCTCCAGCATCGAACCCACCGCCTACAGCCAGGACCTCGCCGTCTACGTGGCCGCCAAAAAGGCCGTGGGATCCCTGAGCGGCACCCGCCGCACGGAACTGCAGGCGGTGCTCGCCAACACCCAGGCGCTGGCCGCCTCGGGACAGCTCACCCCCTCGCGGCTACCGATCGCCTTCCTCACGCTGGAACGGAACCGCCAGTGGTGGACGACCGAACCGCTGCTGGGGTCCTCCGCGCGGGTCACGTTCCCGGACAGCGAGATCGTGTGGGAGCACTATCCCGGCCAGGGCGTCCAGATCCAGTGGCTGGGAACCTTCGGCGAGGGCAACGGCTACTTCGCCAACCACGAAAACACGCATCTTCGCCAGCTGCTCTCGGAAGTCATCCCGCTCGCCACCGCACGGGCCGGCGGGATCGCCTGGGAGTACATGTTCAAGTTCGACGGCGGTGTCCCGCCGTGGACGAGCGGGCTCTCGCAGGGCACCGGGATCCAGCTGCTCGCCCGCGCCTACTCGCGCTTCCACGAACCGGCCTACCTGACGGCCGCGCAGCAGGCGTTGGGGATCTTCAACACCCCGCCGCCGCAGGGGGTCCGGGTGACCGCGGCGAACGGGGCGGCGCTCTACGCGCAGTACTCCTTTGCTCCCTCGGACCGCATCCTCAACGGCTTCATCCAGGCGCTCGTCGGCCTCTACGACTACACCTCGATCATTCAGGACCCGCTCGGGCTGACCCTCTTCGAAGCCGGCGACATGGAGGCGCGCGCGCTCGTCCCCCGCTACGACACGGGGTTCTGGAGCATGTACGACCAGCACGGCGAATCGAGCCTCAGCTACCACGAACTGCTCACCGAATTCCTCCAGCACCTGTGCGAACGCACGCGCAACGGGCCCCCGCTGGGAGCCGCCGCGCCGCTGACCGCCGACGGCATCTACTGCACGACCGCCCAGCGTTTCACCGCCGACCTGACGAGCCCACCCGCGCTCTCGCTGCTGTCCACCACGCTGCACACGAACACCCGGGCGGGAGTGGCCGTGTCGCTCTCGAAGATCTCCCGGGTGACGGTCACGGTCAAGCGCGGCTCGCGGGTGGTGTGGACGGTGGCGGCGACCGTGCCGGGCGGCCGCCCGCGGCTGCTATGGCGGACGCCGCGCTCGCCGGGCGGGTACTCGGTGACGCTCGCGGCGACCGACCTCGCAGGCAACACCGCCGGTGCCTCGGGCACGATCACGCTGAAGCGGTAGGCCGCCCGGAGCGCGGGGCCGAATATCATGACCCGGTAATCGCCATGTCCGAGCCACAGCCCCCGGCGCCCGCCTCCGTCGCAGACCTCGCCGCAGGGCTGCGCGAGGTCGGCTACCTGCCGGGCGAGTCGACCGCGCTCGTCGCCTACCTGGCGATCAAGCTCGGCAAGCCGGTGCTCGTCGAGGGGCCCGCCGGCGTCGGCAAGACCGAGCTCGCGAAGGCGCTCGCCGAGTACCTCCGACGGGACCTCGTGCGACTGCAGTGCTACGAGGGCCTGGACGAGGCCAAGGCCCTGTACGAGTGGAACTACCGCAAGCAGCTGCTGCGCATCCAGACCGAGCAGGCGGGGGCCGGATGGGAGGCGGTGCAGGAGGACATATTCGGCGAGGAGTTCCTGCTCGCCCGGCCGCTGATGACCGCGATCACCTCCGAACAGCCGGTCGTGCTGCTGATCGACGAGATCGACAAGACCGACCAGGAGTTCGAGGCGATGCTGCTCGAGGTCCTGTCCGACTTCCAGATCTCGATCCCCGAGCTCGGTCGCCTGGAGTCGCGCACCCACCCGGTCGTGCTGCTGACCTCGAACAACTCGCGCGAGCTGACCGAGGCCCTCAAGCGGCGCTGCCTGTACCTGTGGCTGGACTACCCGACGCTCGAGCACGAGCTCGAAATCGTGCACCTGCACGCCCCGGACCTGTCCGAGGCCGTCGCCCGCAGGCTGGTGGAGGTGATCGGCATGGTGCGCGACCTCGACCTCAAGAAGCCGCCCTCGATCGCCGAGTCGATCGACTGGGCTCGCGCGCTGCTGCTGCTCGGGGTCCGCGAGATCGACGGCGACACCTTCAACGAGACGATGTCGGTGATCGTCAAGCACCGCACCGACATGGACGTGGTCGCAGAGCGGGTGGGCCTGAAGCTGCGCTCGCCCGCCGATGTCGCCTGAGCGCGTCGAGGGCCGCGGGGCGCCCCGCGGGGACGGCGGCTCGGCGCCCCGCGAGGACGGGCTCCCGGCCCGGATCCTCGAGCTCGGCGAGGAGCTGCGCCGCGAAGGGGTCGCGATCGGGACCTCCGAGATCCTCGACGCGTTCGACGTCCTCGGCGAGATCAGCTGGACCTCCAAAGAGGACTTCCGCGAGGCGCTGGCGGCCACCCTCGCCAAGAGCCAGGAGGACCGGCGCGTGTTCGAGCTGGTGTTCGAGCGCTTCTTCTTTCGCAAGGTCGAGATGGCGGCGCAGCGCGAGGGCGTCACCGAGGAGGAGCACATCGGGCTCGACGAGCTCTCCGAGGAGGAGCTGGAGGAGCTGCGCGCGCAGATAGCCGCCGCCCTGCGGGACGGGTCCGAGGGCGCGATGCGTGACCTGGCACGGCTTGCGATCGCCGCGCTGGCGCGCCGACAGGAGGGCTCGGGCGTGATCGGCGTCGACGTCCAGCGCATCCGCCGCGCCCTGGGACTGCGGGCCGAGCCCCAGCCGGAGCTTCCGGCCGGAGACCCTCGGCGCGACGGGCTGCCGCGTGAGGCGCTGAGGCGCTTCGAGGCGCTGCTGCGGCGGGAGCTGGAACGCTCCCAGATCGAACGTACGGGCAACCTGCCTCCCTCACGGCCGCTGGGGGAGCTCGACCGGGCGCTGCCGTCGGGCCCGCTCGCGGACCTCGCCGCCGTGCACCGGGTCGTGGCCCAGCTGCGCAGGCGGCTGGCCACGCAGGGGCAGCAGGCCCGCGGGCACCGTCGCCACGCCCACGTCGACGTGCGGCGCACGATGCGCGCCTCGCTGCAGACCGGCGGGGTCCCCGTGGAGCTGAAGTTTCGCCCGCGGCGCCCCCGCCGGCCGGAGATCTACGTGCTGTGCGACGTGTCCACGAGCGTCACCTCGGCGTCGGTGTTCTTCCTGTCGGTGCTGCACGCGCTGCACGACACGTTCCGCAAGATGCGCTCGTTCGTGTTCATCGAGCGGATCTCCGAGGTCACCGACATCTTCGAACGCGAGCGCAACTTCAAGGCGGTCAGCGAGCGCATCTCCAGCGACGCGGGCGTGGCGGACATCTCCGGCTACACCGACTACGGCCGCGTGTGGTCGGAGTTCCTCGAGCAGGTCGAGGACGACCTGCACCCGCGGGCCACGGTGATCGTGCTCGGCGACGCCCGCACCAACGGGCGCGACCCGCGGGCCGAGATGTTCGCCCACATCGCGGCGCGCGCCGGGCGGACCTTCTGGCTGAACCCCGAGCCGCGCCTGTACTGGAACTACGGGGACTCCGTGATCGCCGCCTACGAGCAGTACTGCACCGCGTTCGAGTGCTGGACGACGGCCCAGCTCGAGGACTTCGTACGCGCGCTCACCCGCCCGGCGCTGGCGGCCGGGCGATAGCATCGCCATTGCACACACGACACACCAGGGGTGCTGGCGGGTAGGCCGGCTGAGATGGCGCACGGGAGCTCCTCCCCCGGCGCCGACCCTTCGAACCTGTGGGGTAATGCCCGCGAAGGGAGCGACGTGACAACCGCAACCAGATCTCGCGCAGGGGCTTCGCCCGTCGGGCCCCTCCGGACCCCTGCCGAGCGCCGGGGGGCAGAGCTCGCGGTGGAGCGACTCGAGCACACCTACCGGTCGGAGCGCGGGGCGCCGGTACGCGCGCTCGACGACGTGTCGCTGAGCGCCACCGCCGGGGAGCTCGTCGCGGTGGTGGGTCCGAGCGGGTGCGGCAAGACCACGCTGCTGGAGGTCGTGTGCGGGCTGCTGGAGCCCGACGGCGGCACCGTCGCGGGACCGGCCGCGGTGCTGATGCCCCAGCGCGACCTGCTGCTGCCGTGGCTCGACGCGCTCGAGAACGCCGCCCTCAGCCTGCGGCTCGCCGGTCGGCGTCGCGGCCCTGCGCTGGCTGCCGCCCGTGAGCTGTTCTGCGAGCTCGGCCTCGACGGCTTCGAGCGGGCCCGCCCGGACGAGCTCTCCGGCGGGATGCGCCAGCGCGTGGCGTTCGCCCGGACCTTGCTGTCCGGCAAGCGGCTGCTGTGCCTGGACGAGCCCTTCGCCGGGCTCGATGCGATCACCCGCAGCGAGATGCAGCAGTGGCTGGCGGGCAGCCTGCAGCGCGAGCCGCGGACGGTGCTGCTCGTGACCCACGACGTGGAGGAGGCGATCGTCCTGTGCGACCGGGTGATCGTGCTCTCGCGCCGCCCGGGCCGGGTGCTCGCCGAGCTGGAGGTGGCGCTGCCACGGCCACGCCGGGCGGGCGACGCCCAGGTGGCGGCGCTGCGCGCACGGGCCCTCGCGCAGCTCGGCGGTGGGGGGGCATGAGGCGCGCGCTGCCCCGCTTCGTGCCGGCTGTGCTGCTCGCGGTAGCCCTGCTCGCCGCGTGGGAGCTGTACTGCGACCTCGGCGGCGTGCAAGGCGCCGTGCTGCCGGCCCCCCACGCGGTCGCGAGCGCCCTGTGGGACAACGCGGGCCTGCTCGGACACAACTTCGCGGTCACCGCCGAGGAGGTCGTGCTGGGGCTCGCGCTCGCGCTCGCGGCGGGGCTCGCGATGGCGGTCGCGATCCACCTCTCCCCCTTGCTGCGCCGGGCCTTCTATCCGCTCGCCGTCGGCTCGCAGGCCGTCCCGATCCCGGTGATCGGGGTGCTGCTGGTGTTCTGGTGGGGCTTCGGGATCTTCCCGAAGCTCGTGGTGATCGCGCTGATCTGCTTCTTCCCGGTGCTCGTCACGACGATCGATGGCCTTGCCTCGCTGGACCCCGAGCGTGCCAAGCTGCTTCGCACGCTCGACGCCTCGCGCTGGCAGACGCTGCGCTTCGCCGAGCTTCCCGCGGCGCTGCCGGCGGCCCTCAGCGGCGCCAGGATCGCCCTCGCGGTGGGGGTGATCGGCGCCTTCATCGCCGAGACGAGCACGCCCACGACCGGCACCTACACGGGCCTCGGCCGCGAGATCGTGCTCGACGCAGGCGGCTTCCAGACAGCCCGCGCATACGCCGCCACGGCACTGCTGTTCGCGTTCGCGATCGTGTGCTTCCACAGCCTGGCGGTGGCCGAACGGCGGCTCGCGCCGTGGCGCCGGACGGCAGCCCCGGGGGCGGCCCGGTGAGGCGCGCGCGCGCGGTGTCGGCCGCCTTCCTGGCGGGTGCCTGCCTGCTGGCGCTCGCGGCCTGCGGAGCCAAGCAGGACGCGCTCAGCGCCCCCGGCTCGAAGCCGTTCACGGTGATGCTCGACTGGTTCCCCAACGCCGACCACGCGGCCCTGTACGCGGCGCTCGCACACGGGGAGTTCCGCGCGGTGGGCCTCGACGTGCACCTGGTGGCGCCCTCCCAGACCGACGAACCGCTGAAGCTGCTGGCGGCGGGCAAGCTCGACATGGCGATCTCCTATGAGCCCGAGCTGATGCTGGCGCGCGACCAGGGCCTGCGGGTGGTGTCGATCGGCGCGCTCGTGCAGCGCCCGCTGACTTCGATCATCGCGCTCCCGGCGGCGCACGTGAGCAGCGTGGCCGACCTGAGCGGCAAGACGGTGGGGACCGCCGGGATCCCGTACCAGGCCTCGATGCTGAAGGCCGCCCTGCACGCCGCCCACCTGGGCGCGGGGGCGGCCAAGGAAGTCAACGTCGGCTTCAACCTGGTGCCGGCGATGCTGTCCGGCAAGGTCGACGCGACGCTCGGGGGGTACTGGAACTACGAGGCCATCCAGCTCGCGCTCGCGCACCGCTCCCCGACGGTGATCCCCGTCGACCGGGCCGGGGTGCCCACGTATGACGAGCTGGTGCTGGCGGTGCGCGAACACGACGCCCGCACCCGCGGACAGGACCTGCGCGCCTTCATGCAGGCGCTGAGCCGTGGCGAGCGCGAGGTGCGGGCCGATCCGGCCGCCGCGGCCGCGCTGGTGGTCAAGGCCAACCCCTCGTTGCAGCGGAAGCTCCAGCTGGAGTCGATCCGGCGCACGCTGCCCGCCGCGGCGCCACCGCCGGGCAAGCCCTTTGGCTGGCAAGATCCCACGGCATGGGGACACTTCGCCGAATGGATGTACGCGCAGCGGCTGACGAGCCACCCGCCGGGGGCCGAACTCCCGCCATACACCAACGAGTTCCTCCCCGGGCAGGGGATCTGACGGCGGCGTGACGCGCGTCGGGTTGCTGACGGGCGGGGGCGACTGCCCCGGGCTGAACGCCGTGATCCGCGCGGTGGTGCGCCGCGGGCTGGCGGGCGGCGGCCACACGTTCGTCGGCTTCCGCCACGGCTGGGCCGGCGTGCTGCGCGACGACGCGCTGGAGCTGGACCTGCAGAGCACGGCCGGGATCCTGCCCCGCGGCGGGACGATCCTCGGCACCTCGCGCACGAACCCGTATGCCCACGGCGCCGACGGCACGGCCGCGGTGAAGCGCACGCTCGAGGCGCGCGAGATCGATGTGCTGATCCCGATCGGAGGCGAGGACACGCTCGGCGTGGCGCTGCGCCTGCACGATGACGGCGTTGCCATCGTGGGCGTGCCGAAGACGATCGACAACGACCTCGGCGGGACCGATGTCACGTTCGGCTTCCAGACGGCGGTGCAGATCGTGACCGACGCTGTCGACCGCCTGCACACGACCGCCGAGTCCCACGACCGCGTGATGGTGGTGGAGGTGATGGGCAGGCACGCCGGCTGGATCGCCACGCACGCCGGGATCGCCGGGGGGGCCGACGCCATCCTGGTGCCGGAGCGGCCGTTCGATATCGACGACGTGGTCACCCACCTGCGGGCCCGCCACGCACGCGGCCGCAGCTTCTCGATCGTGGTGGTCGCCGAGGGGGCGATGCCGCGCGAGGGCACCTTGGAGGTGCGCGAAGGCACCGCCACGGATGCCTTCGGCCACGCCCGCCTGGGCGGGATCGGCGTCGTGCTCGAGAAGGAGATCGAGGCCCGCACCGGCTATGAAACGCGGGTCACGATCCTCGGCCACGTCCAGCGCGGGGGCACGCCGGTGGCCTACGACCGGGTGCTCGCCACCCGCTTCGGGGTCGCCGCCTTCGAGGCCGCGGCCGCCGGCCGGTCGGGCCAGATGGTGGGGCTGTCGGGCACCCAGATCATCGAGGTCCCCCTGCAGGAGGCGCTGCGCGAGCCGAAGCTGCTCGATCCGGGCCTGTACGAGACCGCCGAGCTGTTCTTCGGCTGAGCTCGCTTTTCGCTCTCAGCGAGACTTGCGTAGAAAAGCTGGCGGGCGGGCAATGTAGGGTCGCGATATAGGTCAAACGGGCGAGAGGATCGGCAGGTGAGCCTGCTGGTGCGGAAGCTGTTGGCGGTGGGTGGCACGGTGATCGTGCTCGGGGTCCTGATCGCGCTCTACGTCAACAGCTGGGCGACGAGCTTCCCGACGTCCGTGAACGCCACGAAGACGCCCCGCCAGGCCGGCGCGAGCCTCACCCTCGAGACCGTCGCGGCGATCGGCCCCAAGTACAGCCCCGCCCATCCCGACTGGGTCTCCTACCTTGTCAGGCGCGACGGCAAGTGGGTCCGCAGCACCATCTTCACGGTGCCCGCACATTCGCTCGTGCACGTGACCATTTACCAGTACGACGGCGACAGCGGGCTACGCAACCCGTTCCTCTCGCAGGTCCAGGGCACGGTCGGCGGCACCGAGACCGTGGACGGCAAGACCGTCCGGGGGATCGACCCCGAAGAAGCCTCTCACACGTTCGCGGTGCCCGAACTGGGCATCCTCGTGCCGCTGCCGGGTGTTCCCGAAGAAGCGAAGAACCAGTGCGAATTCGCGCCCTGCGAAGGCGCCGCGCACCGCACCATCACGTTCAGCTTCCGCACGGGCGCCAAGGGCCGCTACCACTGGCAGTGCTTCGTCCCGTGCGCGGCCGGCTGGCTGAACGGCTTCGGCGGACCGATGCAGACGCTCGGCTACATGGACGGGTTCATCGACGTCACATAAGCGATGCGGGAGCCGAACCACGCACGCCGGCTGATGCTGATCTGGCTGATCGCGACGGTGATCGTCACGCCCCTGGTGGTGATCCTGGTGGGTCCGAACATCCCGCCCGGCAACGCCAGCGAACAGGCCTCCGGGCACGTGACCGACAACACCGTGCTGCTGGGGATGGCCACGCCGGTGCTGCTGCTGGTGCTGATCTACCTCGCCTACGCGGTGATCTTCTTCCGCCAGCCCCAGGGGGCCGCGCTCGAAGGGCCCGCGCTGCGCGGCGACACCCGCATCCAGACGGTCTGGATCGTCGTCACCTCGCTGATGGTGCTGGTGCTGGCCGTGTACGGCACGGTACGCCTGCTGGCCGACAACGGCGCGGGCTCCGGTAGCGGGCCGAACCCCGTGGCCAAGCCCTCGGGGCCGAAGCTCCCGGTGCAGGTGATCGCACAGCAGTGGGCGTTCACCTACCGCTACCCCACCTACGGCGGAGTCGAGACACCCCACCTCGAGCTCCCGCGCAACCAGATGGTCGAACTGCACGTGACCTCACTCGACGTGGTCCACTCGTTCTGGGCGATCCAGCTCGGGGTCAAGGCCGACGCCAACCCGCAGGTCGACAACGTGGTGTTCGTCAAGCCGACCCACCTCGGGCGCTTCGAAGTGCGCTGCGCCGAGCTGTGCGGGATCTGGCACGGCCAGATGTTCGACTACGGCCACGTGGTCACGCCGGCGTCGTTCCAGCAGTGGATCCACCAGCAGCAGGTCACGTTCGCCCCGGTCACCAGGAAGCTTCCGCCGTACAAAACCACCTACCTTCCCGAACCGACGAGGCGCGGCGAATGACGAGCGCTGCCACACCGGCTGCCCCCGCCGCGCCCGGCACACCCGCGTCGAGGCCGCCGTGGTGGCGGCGGCTGATCGGCTTCAACCTGCTCACCGCCGTGGTGCTCGGCATCGGCGGCTACTACCTCGGCTGGTTCATCGGACACCAGATCTCCAGCCCGACGTTCACCTACGAGACGGCCACCGACGAGAACGACGTCGCTCTGCTGCTCGCCTACCTGTTCGGCGTCGCCGGCTTCCTGATCGGGATGGGCTTCGCCAACTACCCGGTCGTGCGCCTGCTCGGACGGCCCCCGTCGTTGCGCGAGAAGGAGGAGCAGGGGATCAGCCGCTACTTCGGGCTGTGCACCGACCACAAGGTGGTGGGGATGCAGTACCTCGTCGGGATCGGCGTGTTCTTCTTCGTCGGCGGGCTCAACGCGATGCTGATCCGCACCGAGCTGCTGCACACGACGCCGACCGTGGTGGGCCCCAGCCAGTACCTCTCGCTGGTCGGCATGCACGGGACGATGATGATGGGAATGATGACCTCGGCGATCCTGGGGCCGTTCGCCAACTACTTCGTGCCGGTCATGATCGGCGCCCGCCGGATGGCGTTCCCGAGGGTGGAGTCGCTCACCTTCTGGCTGCTGATGGCGGCCGGCTTCATACTCGTCTCGACGATCTTCTTCGGCGGCTTCCCAACCGGCTGGACCGGGTATGAGCCGCTCAACAACGAGGCGGTGATGGGGATGGACTCCTACATCGTCTTCTTCGCCCTGGTGGGTGTGTCGATGGCGCTGCTCGGCCTGAACATGCTGGCGACGATCATCACGATGAGGGCCCCCGGCATGACGTGGTCGCGCCTGCCGATCTTCGTGTGGTCGGTGTTCGCCACCTCGATCCTGATGGTGCTGGCGGCTCCCGTGCTGATCGCAACGCTGACGATGGCGGCCCTCGATCGCACGATCGGGACGACCTTCTTCGTGGCGGGCGGGGGCGGCAGCTCATACCTGTTCGAGAACCTGTTCTGGTTCTTCGGCCACCCCGAGGTGTACGTCCTCGCCCTGCCGGGCTTCGGGATCGTGCTGGAGCTGCTGCCGGTGTTCACACGCAAGCCGCTGTGGGGCTACCGGCTGGCCGTGTCGGGGATGCTCGGCGTCACGCTGCTCAGCTTCCTGGTGTGGCAGCACCACCTGTTCGTGAGCGGCATAAACGCCGATCTGCGTCCGTTCTACATGCTCTCGACCGAGATCATCTCGATCCCCACGGGCTTCATCTTCCTGTGCGTGATGGGCACCCTCTGGAAGGCGCGCGCGACGTTCACCGTGCCGATGCTGTTCTGCCTCGCGTGGGCCTTCAACTTCCTGATTGGCGGCGTCTCCGGTGTGTTCCTGTCGGACACGCCCAGCGACACCGACACGCACGGCAGCCTCTTCGTGATGGCCCACTTCCACTACACGATCATGGGCGGGCTCGTGTTCACCTTCTTCGCCGCGATCTACTACTGGGTCCCCAAGATGACCGCGCTGCGCTTCAACGAGCGCCTGGCCAAATGGCACTTCTGGCTGATGTTCATCGCCTTCAACTCGACCTTCCTGCCGCTGTTCGCGCTGGGGATGAAAGGCATGCCGCGACGCGTCAGCTCCTATGCGCCGGACCTCCACGGCCTCAACGTGTGGGTCTCGATCTCCGCCTTCGTGCTCGGGTTCTCGTTGCTGATCTTCCTGTTCAACGTGGTCTACTCGCTGATCTTCGTGCGCCGGCGGGCGGAGACGAACCCGTGGCACTCGAAGTCGATCGAGTGGCAGCTCCCGAGCCCGATCCCGGTCAACAACTTCACACAGATCCCAACCTTCGACAGCGATCCATACCCCTACGGGACGCCATCGCCGCCGGCGTTCGGCGAGGCGGCGGCCCCGGCACCGGCGGGCGGTTAGATGGCCTGGAACCACGAGCCCCTGCCCCCGCAGGCGATCACACCGCCGGTCGCGCCGGGCGTGGAGATCCCGCCCGAGCCCCCGACCGTCAGCGCGCGTGCGCTGTACGTCGCCGGCCGTCTGCTGGCGGGCGCCACGGCGTTCTTCTTCCTCGCGTTCGTGTTCGCCTATTTCTACCTGCGCGCGCTCGACCAGGACCGCATGTGGCACCCGGCGCACGTGAACCCCGACCAGGCCCTGGGGGCGGCGATCCTGGCGTGCGCGGTGCTCAGCGCGCTGGCCGCGGGGCTCGCCTCGCGGCAGTTGGGACGCGAATCGCATGGCTGGGTGGGTCCCGCCTGCGGGTCGCTGGCACTCGGGCTGGTGGCCGTGGCCCTGCAGTGCATCGCCTACACCTCCCAGGGCTTCGGACCCACCGACGGGGCGTACGCGAGCGTGTTCTGCGCGTGGACGGCCCTGTTCGCGATCGCGGTGCTGGCGACGATGTACTGGCTGGAGACGCACGTCGCCACGGGCCTGCGCGCGAGGCGCACGAGGGGCTCGCATCCGGACATCGCCGACCCGGACCGCCTGATCCAGCCGGGCATGGAGGCGTGCGCGTTCTACTGGATGTTCCTGGCGGGCATCGGCGTGCTCGCCTGGGTGGTCCTGTACCTGGTCTAGTGCTGGGCGCGGAGGCCAACCCCGGGCTCGGCAGCTGGTCGCCGGACCCCGCCCTGGTCATCGTGATCGCGCTCGCGGCCCTGTACCGGCTGGGCGATCTCAGCACCAGCTACGGGGCCCGCCGCGCGGTCACTCACCGCTGGCGGGCCGCGTGCTTCTACGCCGCCCTGGTGGTGTTCGTGCTGGCGCTCGATTCACCCCTCGACGCATACAGCGAGCGGCTCTTCTGGGTCCACATGGTCCAGCACGGGCTGCTGCTGACGGTGGTGCCGCCGCTGATCGTGCTCGCGCGCCCGTGGACGCCCCTGTGGCGCTCGCTGCCGCTGCGGACGCGGCGGTCGCTCGCCCGCGCGCCCGCGCGCTCGGCGGCGATGCGAGGCGTGTGGGCGTTCGGCGGCTGGCTCGGCAGGCCCGCGCCCAGCTTCGTGTTGTTCTCCGTGGTGCTGCTCGGCTGGCACGTGCCGGCCCTGTTCGACGCGACGCTGCGGTCGCAGCCGCTGCACGCGCTCGAGCACATCCTGTTCGTGTTCGCGGCGGTGCTGGTGTTCAAGCAGGTGATCGACTCACGCCCGCTGCGGACGCACCTGGGAGAGGTCCAGCGGGTGCTGTACGCGACCGGCGCGATGCTCGTCACGTGGGTGCTGGCGATCGCGCTGGCGATCGCGCCGCACCCGCTGTACTCGTCCTACGCCCACGAGGCGACCCGGCCCGGGGGCATCTCCGCGTTCACCGATCAGCAGATCGCGGCGGGCATCATGTGGGTGCCCGGGTCGGTCACCTTGATGGTCGTCGTCTTCGTGTACATCCACCGCTGGCTCGCGCCCTCGAGCGATGAGTCGGCCCAGCGGCTGGCGGCGGCGACGGGTACGGGTCCGTCGCGGCTCGCGGGCAACCACTTCAGAGGGAGCGCACGGCCTTGATCCTCGCCTCCGACTTCCTGGCCGGCTCGATCCTGTCGCTGGTGCTGCCGGTGTGCGTCCTGCTCGGCGTGGGCGTCTGGTACGTCCTGCTGTGGCGGCGCGGTGCCGGGCGCAGCTGACGGGCGGCCAGCTCGACGGGCCGCTCGGCGCTCGTGGCTCGGTGAGGGCTCAGAAGCGCCGCGCGCGACATCACGTACGCCAGCGTCGCGATCAGCGCGAGGTCCGGTACGACGATCAGTGCAACTGCAAGTGAAATTGACATGCGGGCATCGTCTCGTTCACGTGTCAAGGCGACATACGGGCACCGTCAGACGGCCGAAAGGGTTCTGTTGGAGGACCCTGAGAGCAGATGCCGCTCCCAAACGCGGGCCCGTGACTACACGGGCCAGGAGTTACGGGCCTGCGCGACCGCGCCCGCCACGAGCTCCTCCTCGCGCGGCGCCAGCGCCGCGGCGACTCCCGGCTGCTCGTCGCCCGTCAGGGCCGGCAGGGTGGCGAGCACGCACTCCGCCAGCACGGGGATGTTGTAGCCGCCCTCGAGCACCATCCCGACGCCGACACCGAGCGTCCGCGCCAGCTCGCGCACCCGCACCGTCATCTCGACGAACGAGCGCGTCGTCAGGCAGCAGTTGGCCAGCGGATCGCGCTCGTGCCCGTCGAACCCCGCAGAGATCAGGATCAGCTGTGGCTCATAGGCGGCGGCAGCGGGGAGCACGACCCGGTCGAGCAGGCCCAGCCACAGCGCCTCCCCGGAGCCCGGCGGAACCGGCAGGTTGAGCGTGTAGCCCTCCCCCTCGCCGGACCCGCGTTCCTGCGTGCGTCCGCTGCCGGGATACAGCGGCCACTGGTGGATGCTCGCGAACAGCACGTCGCGGCGGGCGTAGAAGATCTCCGCCGTGCCGTTGCCGTGGTGGACGTCCCAGTCGAGCACGAACACGCGGCTGAGATCCAGCTCGGCCAGCGCCCCGGCGGCCGCCACGGCGACGTTGTTGAACAGGCAGAAGCCCATCGCGCGGGCGCGCTCGGCGTGGTGGCCGGCAGGGCGCACGGCGCAGAAGCCGGCCTGCGCCTCCCCCGCGAGCAGCGCCCCGGCCAGCGCCAGCGAGGCTCCCGCGGCGTGCGTCGCGGCTCGGAAGGAGGCCTCCATCGCGAACGTGTCCGGGTCGATCGCCCCGCCCCCGTGCGCGCACAGCTCGCGGACGCCCCGCACGTGCTCGGCGGAGTGGACGAGCTCGAGCTGCGCCTCGCTCGCCGCCGGCGCGCTGCGGCGCTCCCAGCCCAGCCAGCCGTGCTCGGCCAGCGCCCGTTCGAGCGTGGCCAGCCGCTGGGGCGTGTCAGGATGGCCTGGCGAGAGCACGCCGGGGTCGTGTTCCAGGCACGCGGGGTGGCTGTAGAGCAGGCCGTTCACACCGAGCGATGCAGCGGGGCGCGGTGGCCGCCGCGAGCCGGAAGATCGTGCTTCACTGGCGCAGGATATGGCCCAGGCGAACGGCAGGGGCACGATGCGGGCGATGGTCTTCGAGGAGGTCGGCCGGCCCCTGCGCGAGCGCGAGCTGCCCGTGCCCGACCCGGGGCCGGACCAGCTGCTGCTGAAGGTGAGGGCGTGCGGGGTGTGCCGCACCGATCTTCACCTGCTCGACGGCGAGGTCGACGTCCCCAACCCGCCACGGGTGCTCGGTCACCAGATCGTCGCCGACGTGGTGGCCGCCGGCGAGGACGTCGTGCTGCCGGGGACTCCGGAGGGACGACGCGTCGGGGTGCCGTGGCTCGGGTGGACCGACGGCACCTGCGAGTACTGCACGTCCGGGCGCGAGAACCTCTGCGAGCGGGCGCTGTTCACCGGCCGCGACATCGACGGGGGCTACGCCGAGTACGCGGTGGCCGACGCCCGCTACTGCTTCGAGCTCCCCGCGGAGCACCCCGACGAGCAGCTCGCCCCCCTTCTGTGCGCGGGGCTGATCGGCTACCGGGCGCTGCGGATGTGCGGCGAGGCCCGCCGCCTGGGCCTGTACGGGTTCGGCGCCTCGGCCCACATCATCGCCCAGGTCGCCGGTTGGCAGGGACGCGAGGTGTACGCCTTCACGCGGTCCGGCGACGCGGACGCCCAGGCGTTCGCCCTCCAGCTCGGCGCCGTGTGGGCCGGGGGCTCCGAGGAGCTTCCGCCGCAGCCCCTCGACGCGGCGATCATCTTCGCCCCCGTGGGCGGGCTCGTGCCGCTGGCCCTGAAAGCGATGGCCCGCGGCGGCACGGTGGTGTGCGCCGGCATCCACATGAGCGACATCCCGTCGTTCCCCTACAGCCTGCTGTGGGAGGAGCGCGCGGTGCGCTCGGTCGCCAACCTCACGCGCCGCGACGGTCAGGAGATGCTCGCGCTCGCCCCCCAGGCGGGCATCCGCACCCACGTGACCACGTATCCGCTCGAGCGCGCCGGCGACGCGCTCGAGGACCTCCGTGCGGGGGCCTTCACCGGGGCGGCCGTGATCCTGCCGTAGTGAGGGGGGCGCGGGTGGGCGTCCCGCGCGGCCCGCCGGCCTCCTCGGCGGCCGGCCGGAAGCCCGGCAGCAGCAGCTCCAGGCGCGCGCCCCCCGCGGGCGATGACGCGGCCGACACGGCTCCCCCGTGGGCCTCGGCGATCGCGCGCACGATCGCCAGCCCCAGGCCGGTGCCCCCGGACGCCCGGTCGCGGGCGGCGTCGGTGCGGTGGAAGCGATCGAAGATCCGCTCCCGCTCCCCCGGCGGGATCCCCGGCCCGTCGTCGTCCACGAGGAAACGGATGCGCGCATCGCCATCGGCGCGGACCTCGAGCCTCACCAGGCCCCGATCGGGCGCGGTGTGGTTGATGGCGTTGGCGATCAGGTTGCGCAGCGCCTGGGCCAGGCGGTCGCGGTCGGCGGTCAGCGTCCCCTCCGGCAGCGAACCGAGCTCGAAGCGCCTGTCGGCGAGCAGCGTCATCCCGTCCCACAGCTCCTGCACGTAACCGGCGAGCTCGATCGGCTCCGGGCGCAGGAACTGCTCGGCGTGGTCGCTGCGGGCGAGCAGCAGCAGGTCGTCCACGAGCCGGCTCACACGCGCCACCTCGGACTGCACGAGCGCCTCCACGCGCCGCACCTCCTGGACCGGGGGGTGCTCCTGGGAAGCCAGCACTTCGAGCTGCCCGCGGATCACCGTCAGCGGCGTGCGCAGCTCGTGCGAGGCGTCGGCGATGAACGCACGCTGCCCGGCGAAGGCCTCGGTGAGGCGGTCGAGCATGTGGTTGAAGGCCTCGGTGAGGACCCGGATCTCGCTCGCCTCGCCGTCGCGGTGCTCGATCCTGGGGTGCAGGTCGCCCGCGTCCACTCGCGCGGCCACGCCCGCCATCCGGCGCAACGGGGCGGACACCCTCGCCCCCACGAAGAAGGAGGCGATCAGCGCCGCCGCCAGCGCCAGCAGCCCGGCCAGCACGAAGGCCTGCGCGACGCTGTGCTGCGCCCGGGAGACACCCGTCAGCGCCTCGCCGGCGCCGATCGTCGCGGTGAGGCCGCTCCCCACCCGCACCGGGATCTTCAGCACACGCAGCTCGTCGGCGTCGGGAGCGGACAGCGTCGTGTAGCGCTCGGGCGCGCGCACGAGCCGCAGCGCCAACCGGTTCTCCGCGCGCTGGGCAGAGACCGACTCGCCGTCATCGGGCGCCTGTTGGGTGACCAGCTCGGGGCTGTTGGAGACGGTCGGCTGCCCGGGGACCACGACGAACAGCAGCCTCGAGCTGGCGCTGAAGGGCTGGGTGCGCAGGTAGGCCTTCGCGGCACCCGCGAGCTCGCCGTACGACCGCGGGTCGGCGGCGTGCAGGTTGTGGGCGAGCTCCGCGGCGTCGGCGGACAGCTCGCGGTCGATCTGCTGGCCGGCCTGGGTGCCGGTACCCCGGTACACCGCCACGAAGGCGACCCCGAGGCAAAGGACCATCACCAGCGTGAACGAGGCGGCCAGGCGCCAGCGCAGGCCTCGTGGTGCCAGCCTTCGGGCGAGCGTGCGCATCGCCGGCGGCCTCAGCCGGAGCTGCCCAGGCGGTAGCCCACCGAGCGCACCGTCGTGATCGGGGCGGGGTCGTCCGGACGACCGAGCTTGCGGCGCAGGTAGCCGACGTACACGTCCACCACGTTCGTCCCCGGATCGTGCTGGTAGCCCCACACGCTGGCGAGCACCTGCTCGCGGGTGACGATCTCGCCCTCGTGGCGGCACAGGAACACGAGCAGTTCGAACTCGGTCGTCGACAGCGCCACCTCGGCTCCCCCGCGCCTCACCTTCCGCGTCAGCAGGTCGATCTCGATGTCCCCCACCTCGAGCGTGGACGAGGAGGCGTGCGCGAGCGCCCGCAGCTGCGCCCGTAGCCGCGCGACGAGCTCGGCCATCGAGAACGGCTTGGTCAGGTAGTCGACGGCCCCGGCTTCCAGGCCGTGGACGCGATCCTCCGTCTCGCCGAGCGCGGTCAGCACGATCACCGGCATCGCCGGCCGGGCCCGCTGGAGCGCCTCGAGCACCTCCAGGCCGCCCTTGCCGGGGAGCATCAGGTCGAGCACCACGGCGTCGAACCGGCCGCTCAGCGCCAGGCGGTGGCCCTCGACGCCGTCGCGAGCGGCCTCCACGCGGAACCCCTCAGCCTCGAGTCCGCGACGCACGAAGTCGACGATCCCGGGCTCGTCCTCGACCAGCAGCACGCTCGCCGAATCGGCCGCGCCCCCGCCCTGGTGGCGCGAATCTGCCCCCGCGTCGGCGCGGGACTCCGCCGTTGCTCGCATGCCTCCGGAGAAGGATAGGCGCCCCGTCGCGCCTGTCAGCAGATTCCGAGAGACTTCTCACGCTGTAGTTAGGGTCCGCTTAACGGGCGTTCGCACACTCGCTTCATGGCTGAGAAGCACGCCCCCGGCGGCAAACGGCCCGACAACGACCCCGCGCGCCGCGACGCCGCCCTGCGAAGGCTCAAGCACGTCAACCGCTGGCTGATCGCCGGCAGCGTCGTGCTCACCGGAGTGATCGCCGACGTGGCCGCCAACGCCTTTCCGGGCAAGAGCAAGGCGAGCTCGTCGAGTTCGGGCACGCACCGCAGCTCGACCCACACGAGCTCCGAAACCGACCGGCTGTCCGAACCGGAACAGTCCCCGGAAGCCTCGACCAGCTCCAGCGGCGAAGACTCGGGCAGCGAAGGTTCAGGAAGCGGAGCCTCCGGAGGCTCTTCGAGCAGCGAATCGTCGGGCAGCGAAGCCTCGAGCGGCAGCTCCTCGGCCGGCGAATCCACGGAAAGCGGCTCGTCGGGCAGCGAATCCACCGAAGGCAACTCCTCGAGCGGCGAATCCTCCACGTCATCGGGCTCGTCGACGGAATCGTCGAATAGCTCCGGAAGCAGCTCGGAAGAATCCTCCGGTGCGGTCGTGTCGGGCGGTTCATGACGATGCTCCTGACGGACGAATCGACGCTCCGGCGAGCGCCCGCCGGACTGCGCTGGAAGGCGCTGGGCACCACCGTGGCGCTGCGCGTGCGCGAGCCGGCCGCACTGGAGCGGGCCGAGTCGGCCGTCCGGCGCGAGCTCGACGCGATCGACCTCGCCTGCAGCCGCTTCCGCCCCGACTCCGAGCTGGTCGCGGTCAACCGCCGTGCCGGCAGCGCGACGCGCGTCAGCCCGTTGCTGCGCGAGGCGCTCAGCCTCGCCCTGCGAGGTGCCGCCCTCACCGACGGCGACGTGGATCCCACGATCGGGCGGGCGCTGGTGCTCGCCGGTTACGACCGCGACATCGATTTGCTCGAGCGCCCATCCGCGTACCACGGCGAGGGCTCCCCCGCGGACGACTGCGACGGCTCCCCCGCGGACGACCGCGACGTCTCCCCCGCCCCCGTCGCGCCGCGCGTGCGAGTGCGGTCGTGCCCCGGCTGGCGGGCGGTCAAGCTCGTCTCCCAGACGGGCACCGTGCGGCTCCCCGCGGGCGTGACCCTGGACCTCGGGGCGAGCGCGAAAGCGTGGGCAGCCGACCGGGCCGCAGCGGCCGCCGCGAAGGAGTGCGCGTGCGGCGTGCTGGTCGGGATCGGCGGCGACGTCGCCACCGCCGGAGCGCCGCCCCCGGACGGATGGGAGATCCGCGTCACCGACGATCACCGCAGCGATCTCCGTGCGCCGGGTCAGACGGTCACGATCCGCTCGGGCGGGCTGGCCACGTCCAGCACCGCGGTCCGCCGCTGGCGCCACGAAGGGCGCGCGATGCACCACATCATCGACCCCGCCACCGGCGAGCCCGTCAGGGGGACGTGGCGGACGGTGAGCGTCGCGGCGGGCAGCTGCGCGGATGCCAACATCGCGGCCACGGCGGCGATGGTGCGCGCGGCGGCCGCCAAGCCGTGGCTGGAGCAACTCGGCCTGCCCGCCCGCATGGTCGCCGCGGACGGGTCCGTGACGCGCGTCGCGGGGTGGCCGCGATGAGCGCCGCGCTCTCCGCGATCGCCGCCCCGCTGACGGGGGTGAGCGCCCCGCTCGCCGCCGCCGGGCCCTCCGTGCTGTGGTATCTGACCCGCGCCACCGGCGCGGTCTCGCTGCTGCTGCTGACGGGCTCGCTGGTGCTGGGCGTCGCCGACGTGCGCCGGCTGAGCACGGCGAGATGGCCCCGCTTCATGATCGACTCGCTGCACCGGAGCGTGTCGTTGCTGGCGGTCGTGTTCCTCGGCGTGCACATCCTCACGTCCGTGCTCGACAGCTTCGTCTCGATCTCCCTGGTGAACGCTGTAGTCCCCTTCACCGGCTCCTACCGGCCGCTGTGGCTGGGTCTCGGCGCGGTCGCCTTCGACCTGATGCTGGCCGTCGTGTTCACGAGCCTGTTGAGGGGGCGAATCGGCTACGCGGGGTGGCGCGCGGTCCACTGGCTCGCCTACGCGAGCTGGCCGCTCGCGCTCGTCCACGGTCTCGGCACGGGCAGCGACGTGCACAGCGGGTGGCTGCTGGTGCTCAGCGTGATATGCGGACTGGCGGTCGTGGCGGCCGTGCTGAGCCGCGTGCTGAGCGGCTGGCCGGCGGGCGCGATGGGCCGCCGTGTGGGCCTCGCCGCCACCGCGGCGTTCGCGATCTTCCTGCTCGCCTGGCTGCCGGTCGGGCCGCTCGGTTCGGAATGGGCGCGGCGCTCGGGCACCCCCAGCTCGCTGCTGGGCCACACCACGAACAGCTCGAAGGGCGAAACGAGATGAGCTCCTCCGCGCCCACCGCCGAACTGCACGCAGCCGCGCCGGACGACACCGTGGCGGGGCTCCCGCGGCTGCTCGCCGGCGTTCACGGCGAGCGCGCCCTCACGCTTTCCGAGCACGTCTCGGTGCACGGCGAGCTCCCCACGGTGGCCGGCGGAGGCCGCTCCCGCTCGCGGGCGAGGTCGCGGCGCCTGATCGAGGAGGTCGAGGCCTCCGGTCTTCGCGGCTGCGGCGGTGGAGGCTTTCCCGCCGGCACCAAGCTGCGCTCGGTCGCCGCCGCGCGCGGGCGTCCCGTGGTGGTCGTCAACGCCGTCGAGGCCGAGCCGCCCAGCTCCAAGGACCGCACGCTGCTGGAGCTCGCGCCCCACCTCGTGCTCGACGGGGCCGTCCTGGCCGCCGAAGCCCTCGGCGCCGACGAAGCCGTGGTTGCGATCGGCGAGCACGCGGGCGGGTCCGCCGCGAGCGCATACGCCGCGATCGAGGAACGCTCCCACGGCGGCGAGCACGGACGCGTCGCCCTGACGCTGGCGAGCGTGGCGGGCGGCTACGTGGCCGGCCAGGAGTCAGCCCTGATCAGCGGGCTCGAAGGCCGCGAGGCGCTCCCCACGTTCACGCCGCCGCTCCCGTTCGAACGCGGCCTGCGCCGGCGACCCACGCTCGTCAACAACGCCGAGACGCTCGCCCACCTGGCGCTGATAGCACGCCATGGCGCAGGCTGGTTTCGCAGGCTGGGAACGGAGGCCCACCCGGGGTCGACGCTGCTCACCCTCAGCGGCCCGGTCGCCTATCCGGGCGTGTACGAGATCGAGGCCGGAGCGTCGCTGACCTCGCTGATCGATGCCGCCGGCGGCACCACGGCCGGCGTGCGCGGCGTGCTCACCGGCGGCTACGCCGGCAGCTGGGCGCCGGCCGCCGCCATCGACGAGCTGATGCTGTCACGCGAGCAGCTCGCGGGCGCCGGGGCGAGCTTCGGGGCCGGCATCGTGGTGCTGCTCTCGGCCGAGACCTGCCCGGTGGCCGAGACGTCGCGCCTGGCGCGGTGGCTGGCCGGCGAGAGCGCCCGCCAATGCGGCCCGTGCGTCCACGGCCTCGACGCGATCTCCGGGGCGGTCGAGGCGGTCGCCGCCGGGGCCCGCGAGCAACCCTCCGCGCAGCGCCTGCGGACGCTCTCCTCGCTGGCCGCGGGGCGTGGCGCGTGCGCGCACCCCGACGGGGCGGTGCGGGTGATCGCGAGCGCGCTGCGGGCGTTCGCCCCGGAGTTCGAGGATCACAGCCGGGGCGGTCCCTGCGAGCGCTGCCGCGCCGCGAGCGAGCTGCCACTGCCGCACCGGGCCGGACGAAGGGCAACGGGACGGCCGTGAGCCGGCGGGTGCGCGTCAACCCGATCGCCTGCGAGGCCCACGGGATCTGCGCCGAGCTGCTCCCGGAGCGGGTCACGCTCGACGAGTGGGGCTACCCGATCGTCGACGAACGCACGCTCCACGGCGAGGAGCTCGAGCACGCCCGGCGCGCCGCCCGCGCGTGTCCCACGCTCGCCCTGCTCCTGGAGCGGGAGCGGAGCCGCACCGCCGCCTCCTAGCCGCAGGACCGCCTCCTAACCCATCACGTGGGCCGCCGCCAGGCCGGCCCAGGGGCCGTACGGGGCGAACAGCTCGCGCACGTGGCGTTCCTCTGCGACCGCGCCCGGGTCCCCGCCGCTCAGCAGCCTGCCCGCCAGCTTGCGCAGCCCGAGGTCGCCGGCGGGCACCTGGTCGAGCCGTCCCTGCCCGGTGAGCGCGAGCATCTCCACCGTCCACGGGCCGACCCCGGGGATCGCCCGCAGGCGCCGCCAGCTGCGCTCGTGTTCGGCCTCGACGGTGCCGCCCAGCTGGATGCGCCCCGCCGCCACCTCGCGGGCCGCCTGCACGAGCGCCCGCGCGCGGGAGCCGCCAAGGTCCAGCGACTGCAGCAGGGCGGGGGAGGTTCGCGCGAGCACGCCCGGCTCCGGGAGGTCGCGCAGCATGCCCTCCCCGCCGTGCGGCCAGCGACGCCCCAGCCGGGCCAGCAGGCGCCGCTGGATTGCCGCGGCCCGCTCGTACTCGATCAGCTGCTCGCAGATCGCCCACGCGAGCGCCTCGAACGGCTCCGGGCGACGCGGCACCCGCAGCCAGGGCCGGCGCCGCAGCGAGGGCCCGATCAGGCGGTCACGGGCGAACGCACGCACGAACGGGCGCACGTCGTCGTCGAGGCCGAGCGCGAAGCGCATGCGGGCGATCCCGTACTCGGCCGCCGCCCGGCTCCCCGAGCAGGCGGCGAGGCGAACGCTGCCGGGCGAGGGCTGCCAGGCCCGCACCCGCACGGGGACCGGGCCGTCGTGCAGCAGCCGCTCGAGCCCACCCCCGCGTCGGCGCAGCATGCCGTCCATCCCCGTGCGCCGGGGCAGCCGGAAGGGCCCGGCCGGAACGAGGTCGGCCTGCAGCTCGAACAGCGCGCCGGTCGAGCCCGCGCCGGTCGAGCCCGCGCCGGTCGAGCCGGGGCCGTGCGGGCTAGCGCGCGCCGCCCTGCCCGCCGAGCAGGTGGACGTCGACGAGCAGCGAGCGGGTGCCCACGATCTGCACGAGCTCCGTGACCCCACCGCCGGAGTCGCCGCGCCGGCCCGGCCGCCGCCCGCGCTGGGCCCGGGCGAGCGTCGCGGAGCGCCGATGGCGCCGCTGGACGAGCCCGAACACGGCCGCCCCGGCAACGAACCCGCCGGCCGCCGCGGCCACTGCCTGGACCGCCGGCGTGGCCGCCCCGTAGCGGCGCAGCAGCGCCGTCGATGTCTCGGTGTGGGCGGAGGCGAGCTCCTCGCCGAGCACCGGGACCGCGTCCACCCACTGGCCATCGCCCGTGACAGGGCGCTCCTCGGGCGGGGTGTGCTGCTCGCCGGCCAGTGTGTGCTCCTCGCTCACCGGGGCGAAGTCTAGACTCCGCGCCGGGGCCCTCCTACGCCAGCAGGCGCTCGTAGACGCGGTAGCGCTTGACGACGCGCCCGCCCATGCCTTCCATGCCGCGGTTCATGGCCGTGTTGGTCTCGAGGATCCAGCCCATCTCACCACCCGTCTGGCGACGTTCGGAGGCGGCCTTGAAGTGTTCCAGGTACAGCTTCGCCGCCACCCCGGTGTGCTGGTACTCGGGCTTGACCCCGAGGAAGCCCACGCGCACGCGATCCATGATGCTGCCCTTGCGCACGAACTGCCACCACCCGAACGGCAGCAGGCGGCCGTGCATCCTGGCCAGCACCTGGTTGAGGTCGGGGAACGTGAACGCCATCGCCACGACCTCGCCTGTGTCGTCGCGTTCGGCGACGAACGCCCAGTGCTTGTCGAACACGAGCTGAAACTCGAGCGCCATCGAGTCGAGGTCCTTCTTGGAGTAGGGGACGAAGTCCCAGTTCTCCGACCACGCCGAGTTGTAGACCTCCGCGAAGCGGTCGAGCTCGCTGCGCATGTGCAGGCGCCGCATGGGGCGCACGGTGATCCCGTGGTCGGCGTGGAGCCGATCGGCGAGTCCCACGATCGCGGGGTTCACGCGCGAGAGGTCGCTGACCTCGAGGTTCCACATCAGCAGGTCCATCGCCTTCCCCAACCCGGCGGCCTCGGCCAGGCGCTGGTAGTAGGGCGGGTGCCACGGCTGGCGCAGCATGGGGCGCAGCTCGTAGCCCTCGATCAGGATCCCGCTCTCGTCGTTCATCGAGAAGTCGGCGGGCCCGACCATCCGCTCCATCCCGCGGTCGCGCAGCCATTCCGCGGCGGCGTCCAGCAGCGCGTCCGCCACCTCCTGGTCGTCGAACAGCTCGAAGAACCCGAACCAGCCCCACTTCGTGTCGTGGGTCTCGTTGAAGGCGTGGTTGATCTGCGCGCTGGCGCGCCCCACCACCTCGCCGTCGCGCCGGGCGAGGAAGTACTCGGCCTCGCCGTGGCTGAAGAAGGGGTTCATCCGCCGGTTC
This sequence comes from Solirubrobacteraceae bacterium, assembly GCA_035515315.1. GTDB lineage: Bacteria > Actinomycetota > Thermoleophilia > Solirubrobacterales > Solirubrobacteraceae > Palsa-744. The sequence continues at coordinate 1,373 of DATJBO010000008.1, read as the reverse complement.
AGGAACATCCGGCGCTCGACCCTGAGGGGGGGCACCCACTGCGGGTGGTTAGCATGCACCCGGAAGGGCAGCTCGACGAAGGATTTCAGATCGCGACCGCCCGAAACCGCCCTGATTTCCACCGCCACAGGGCAGGCAGCGTACATGCGCACTCACATCGACGTCTTCGCCAAGACCCGCGACCACGAGCGCAGCGAGGTGCTCGCGGCGGCCCGCGAGGCGGACGTGCTGCCCTACTTCCACCTGCTCGACTCGCCGGCGATGCCGGTGGTCGAGATGGAGGGGGCCCCGCGGATAATGCTGGGCTCCAACAACTACCTCGGCCTGACCGGCGACGAGCGGGTGATGAAGGCGGCCGAGGACGCGCTGCACCGTTACGGCACGGGCCTGACCGGCTCGCGCCTGCTCAACGGCACGATCGCCTTGCACATCGAGCTCGAGCGCGAGATCGCCGACTGGATGGACGCCGATGAGGCGCTCGTGTTCAGCACGGGCCACCAGGCCAACGTCGGCACGCTCGGCACGCTGCTGGGGCCCGGCGACACGGTCGTGGTCGACTCCGGCGACCACGCGTCGATCCTCGACGGCTGCCTGCTCTCGCGTGCCAAGCTGCGGGCCTTCCGCCACAACCGGCTGGACAAGCTCGAGAAGCAGCTCGACCGTGCGACGGGGGACGGCGGCGGCGTGCTGGTCGTCGTCGACGGCGTGTTCTCGATGGAGGGGGACATCGCGCCGCTGGTGCAGATCGCCGAGCTGTGCGGGCGCTACGGCGCCCGCCTGATGGTGGACGAGGCCCACGGCGCCGGCGTCCTCGGCGCCCGCGGGGCCGGCGCCGCGGAGCTGCTCGGCGTGACCGACCGCGTCGACGTGCGGATCGGCACGTTCTCGAAGTCGCTGGCCTCCTGCGGGGGCTTCGTCGTGGGCCCCCACGAGGTGATCGACTACCTGCGCTTCTCCTCGCGGGCCTTCCTGTTCACCGCCTCGGCCGTGCCGGCGGCGGTCGGCGCCGCGCTGGCGGCGCTGCGCGTGCTGCGCAGCGAGGACGGCTCGCGGCTGCTGGCGCGGGTGCTGGACAACGCCTGGCGCCTGCACGAAGGGCTCGCTCAGCTGGGCTTCGCGGTGTCCCCCGAGCAGGAGCTGCCGGCCGGCGGGCAGGTCCAGGAGCACGCCCCGGGCGTCCGTTCGGACGGCGCCGGGCCGGCCCGCATCGTGACCCCGATCATCTCGGTGCTGGTGGGCGACGACTGGAAGGCGGCGCTGCTGTGGCGGGCCCTCTACGACGAGGGGGTGTTCGTCAACACGGCCCTGCATCCGGCCGTTCCGCCCGGCGGCGCGCTGCTGCGCACGAGCGTGATGGCCACCCACGACGAGGC
>DATJBO010000007.1:0-19427 GCA_035515315.1 Solirubrobacteraceae bacterium | reverse complement strand
CGCGGGCGGATGTCGCGGCGCCGCTGGCGGGAGGCGTGCCAGCGCTCGCTGAACATCTCGCGGATCACCAGCACGAACGTGCGCGTGACGTTGTAGGGGTTGGCGAAGTAGGCGAAGTAGTCCTGGCCGATGCGACCGTGGCGGTCGCGCTGCAGCACCGTGCTCATCGTCAGCAGGCTGTGGGGAGCGTCGCCCGAGAGGATGTTGGCGCGGCTCGCCCCGTCGGCGAACAGCAGGCCGCGCCCGTCGGAGTGGCGGTGCTCGAGCTCGGTGGCGTCGTGGGGATGGTTGGTGACGATCGCCGCGCCGCGATCCTTCTCCCACCAGCGAAACGCCGGCATGTCCCCGTTGTCGCCATGCAGCAGCCCCGCCTGGCAGGCGCCCGTCTGCGAGGACCAGTCCGTCTCCCAGCGCGTCAGCTGGTGGGATCCCTCGCGAAGCCACCGCGCCATCGTGGGGGCGTTGCCGTCGCGCAGTGCCCGCACGAGCACGTCGTGTGCGAGGCCGTCGATCTCGAGCAGCAGCAACCCGGGCTTGTCGAGTTCGCTGCCCGGGGCGGTGCGCCGGGCGTTGCGCTCGACCACGTTGCGATACCAGAAGCCGTCGTCGTCGATCGCCAGCACGCTGGTAGCCGCCGTGTCCACCACGCTCACGCAGATCGTGATCACGACGGCTCCCGCGAAAGACGACACGTGCAGCCCGAGGCTCAGTTCGGAGAGCAGGAACACGACCGCCCCGTTCACCAGCAGCACGCCGAACCCGAGCGTGAGCACCGTCAGCGGCAGCGCGACGCGCAGCAGCACCGGCCACACGAGCGCGTTCAGCAGGGCGATCACGGCGATCAACCACACCGCCGCGCCAAAGCTCTTCAGGGTGACGCCGGGCATCAGTTCGCCGACGACCCACACGGTGATCGCCGACAGGATCCACACGAGCAGGATCCGCCCGAGCGCAATCCGGTGCCCGCGCCGCCGGCTGTGCTCGCCCGGTTTCTCGCGTGGCTGCTCGCGGCCCTGCTCGCGTGGCTGCCCGCCGGGCTGACTTCCGTCGCGGTCGCTCACGCGCTCAGCCTCTGCTCACCGCCGGCCAGCCGCGGGGACAGCTCCAGGCGCTCCCCCGGGCGCAGCACGCGCACCTCGGTGCCCGGCGCCAGCCTCCCCGCCAGCTGCGCGAACAGCTGCGCCGGAGCGCCCGTCGGGGCCGGCGAGCGCAGCGGCCAGGGCGCCCGCAGCGTGCCCCAGTGGATCGGGACGACGACCTGCGGGGCGATGATCGCGGTGGCCTTCGCCGCCCGTGCCGGATCGAGGTGGCCGGCTCCGAGCGTGCGGCCCCAGCCGGCGATCGGCAGGAGCGCCACGTCGACCCTGCCCGCCAGCTGCTCCATCTCGTCGAACAGGTCGGTGTCGCCGGCGAAGTAGGCGGTCTGGGACCCGCACACGAGGAACCCGATCGGCGGCGGGCCTCCTCCGCCGCGCCAACGACCGGGAGGGTGGCTGGCGCGGGTGGCCCGCACGCGCAGTCCGCCCAGCTCGAGCTCCTGCCCGGCGCCCAGCTCGCGCACGTCGGCGAACCCCTTGGCGGCCAGCCAGCGTCCCGAGCCGGTGGGCGCCAGCACCGCCACGCCATGGCCGAGCGCCCGCAACGAGCTGACGTGGGCGTGGTCGGCGTGCAGATGCGAGAGCAGCACGCCGTCGATGCCGGAGACCATGGCCGCGTCGACGGCGCCCCCGGCGCGACGCAGGAAGCCCACGCGCGCCCCGAGCAGCGGGTCGGTGATCAGCCTCACCCCGTCGAGCTCGATCAGGACGGTCGCGTGGCCGAGCCACGTCACGGCCGCACCCACGCGACCGGGGGGCGCCTGCTCGGTCTCGCTCACAGGCCCGTCTGCGCGGTGATCACGCCGTCCTCGACCGCCTTGGCGAGGCGCGCGTGGTCGAGCTCGTTCTGGTGTGCGTAGGCCTTCGAGAACTCGACGATCGCGCGATCGAAGGTCGCGCCGCTGCCGAGATAGGAGGCGATCGCGACACGGTCGCCGCTGCGGGCGTGGGCGCGGGCCAAGGTCCAGCCGCACAGCCGTCCGTAGGCGGCCATCGACTCCGGCGTCTGCTTGCTCACCTCCGCCGAGCCCTTCCAGTCGCGCAGCTGGCGCCCGTAGAAGTCGCGGGCGACCCCGTCGATACCCGCCTTCACGTGCACCCAGCCGAGGAAGATGTCGCTGACCGCCTGCATCAGGCGCTGGCCGGTGACGACCCGCTCGCCGTGGTTGGTGAACTCGCTCTTGGCGAGGTACTCCTCCAGCACCGACGGCTGCGCCTCCTTCATCTGCAGGAACAGCGGGTCGCGCTGATCGCGGCCGAACAGCAGCGCGATCCAGGCGCGCGTTCCGACGCTGCCGACGCCCACGACCTTGCGCGCGAAGTCGGTCAGCTCGAACTGCTCGAGCAGCACCCGCCGGTCGAACTGCAGGGTCCGCCGGTAGGCGCGCAGCAGCTCGTGCAGATCCTCGAAGGTCCGCTTGTAGCCCTCCCCGGAAAGGAGCACCCGCAGCGGCACGATCAGGGGCGCCTGGTCGACGATCCTGATCGACCCGTTGACGCGTTCGGTCAGCTTCGCCAGCGCCGAGACGCTGTCACGCGTGCGCGCCTTCGCGACCGCCCGTTCGGTGCGCGCCAGCGTACGGCTCTTGAACTGCTCGCCGTACTCCTGCATGAACTCCTCGATGTCCAGCCGCGCGTACCAGACCGCGAGGTTCTCCATGGCCGCGAATTCCCGCATCGCCTCGCGGTATTGGGTGACCGCGGCGAGCACCGCCCGGTCCGCGTCGCGAGCGGAGAACCCGTTGTCCTGAGCCGCGATCATGAGGCTCGCGGCCAGGCGCTTGACGTCCCACTCCCACGGCCCGATCAGCGTCTCGTCGAAGTCGTTGATGTCGAACACCAACCGCCGCTCGGGGGAGGCGAACACCCCGAAGTTGGACAGGTGGGCGTCGCCGCAACACTGCACTTGCAGACCTGAGACGGGCGTCGTGGAAAGGTCCCGCGCCATCACCCGCGCAGCCCCCCGGTAGAAGGTGAACGGCGAGACGAGCATCCGCCCGTAGCGGATCGGTACGAGCTCCGGGACGCGTGAGCGGGACTGCTCCTCGAGCAGCTCGACCGGGTCGGGCCGGTCGGCCCCCGCCTCGAAGGTGGCGTGTGAGGAGCGCGGCGCCTTCTCCCGTGCCTGCTTGCCGAGCTCGGTCCGCTCCGCCACCGAGCGATGGGCGACGGCGCCGGCCGCGCGGCGCCGGACGCGTTTCTGTTTGTTGCTCGCCGTGGCTGGCATCGGTTCCTCCGTGGCAGTGGGGCCTCCGCAGCTTACGGCTAGGATCGTCCTCTGCGCGCGCCAACCCGACCGACCCGGCGCCTGGCCAGACCGCCGCGGCGGGTGGTCCCTCGCTGGCCCGCCGAGACGCTTCGCTCGCGCAGGTCGGAGCTGTGGGCCTTCGGGGGGTTGTTCGTGGCGGCGCTGCTGGCCTTCCTGTCGATCGGCGCCGCCCTCCCGGTGCTCCCCCTGTTCGTGCGCGGGCCGCTTCATGCGGGCAACCTCGCCGTGGGCGTCGTGGTGGGCGCCTTCTCGGTCACCTCGGTCTTCTGCCGGCCCCTCGCGGGGCGCTTCGCCGACACCCGCGGGCGGCGCATCGTGCTCGTCGTGAGCGCGCTGGTGATGTCACTGGGGGGCATCCTGTACCTGCTCGCCGGGAGCGTCGCGACGCTCGTGGTGGCCCGCCTGGTGGTCGGCATGGGCGAGGGCGCCCTCTACACCGCCGGCGCCACCTGGGCGGTGGACTTCGCCCCCGCCCGCCATCAGGGCCTCGCGCTCGGGCTGTTCGGGCTCGCGGTGTGGGGCGGGCTCTCGCTCGGCCCGCTGGTCGGCGAGCTGCTGCGCTCCGCCGCCGGCTACAGCGCCGTGTGGGCGCTGGCAGCGGCGCTTCCGCTCGCCGGCGCGCTGATCGGTGCCTGCCTGCCGGAGCCGGCCCGCGCGTTCCGGGGGCGCGCGAGGGAGCGGATGGCGCTGTTCCCCCGCCCCGCCCGCCGGCCCGGCCTCGCGCTGGCACTGGCCAACTTCGGCTACGCGGCGCTCGCCGGGTTCGTGGTGCTCGACCTGCGCTCCCACGGGGTGGGCGGCGGCGCGAGCGTGTTCACCGCCTTCGCCTCGGCCGTGTTCCTCAGCCGCATCGTCCTCAGCCCGCTACCCGACCGGGCGGGCCCCCGCGCGACCGCCACCGGGGCCGCCCTGTTCGAGGCCCTGGGACTGACCATCATCGCCTTCGCCCACACGCTCGAGGCGGCGCTCGCCGGAGCGCTCGCGATGGGGATCGGCTTCTCGATGCTGTTCCCCGCGCTGGCGCTGATGGTGGTGAGCCAGGTCGGCGAGGAGAGCCGCGGCTCGGCGCTCGGGGCGTTCACCGCGTTCTTCGACATCGGCGTCGGCCTGGGCGCCCCCCTCGCCGGCGCCGCGGCGGCGCTCTCGGGCTACCCGGCGGTGTTCCTGCTGGGTTCGGCCGCCGCCCTCGGCACCGCTGGCCTTGCGGCGTTCACCACCCAGGCCCACATGCGCCCAGCCCTCGCCGGCGCGCCCGAACGGACGTAGCCCGGGTGCCCGGTTCGGACCGCCCAAGCTCCGGGGGCGGCCGGGCCCGCACGCGCTTGGCGCCACCGAGGGATGCCTAAGCTGTCCTCAGTGGCCAAGACGTGGGTGCTCGACACCGAGACCAAGGGAACCGGCGCACACATCGCGCCGCTGCCCGATGCCGGCCGTGACCGAGGCCGGGAGGCGGAGCTTGCGCTCGTGCAGCTGGCCCGGCCGCCGCGCCCGGAGCGTCCGTCCGAGCCGCCGCCGAAGGCGACGTTCAGGGTCGTGGACGTGCTCGCCGGCGAGGTGCTCGGCGAGGACCTCGACGCACGGGAAGCCGTCGACGCCCTCGGCGAGCTCCGCAAAGCGCTGGACGCGCGCGTGTACGTGCGCCACGGGGCCGGCGCCCGCTGGCGGCTCTTGAGCCTGGCCGACACGCGCCGGCTGTGGACGCTCGCCCGCGAGGGCGCCGCCGCCGGGTAGACGCGGGACTGTGACGGAATCGGTGCGGCGCTACGGTTAGGCGCCAATGCGCGAGATCCTGCCGGGCGTCCATCACTGGGAAACGCTGCATCCACGAATCCAGGTGTACGTCTCCAGCTACTGGCTGGAGGACGGCGGCGTGCTGCTCGATCCGCTGATCCCCGAAGACGTGGGGATCGACTGGTTCGCCAACCGGCCGCAGGAACCCGCGACCGTGATCCTCACCAACCGCCACCACCTCCGCGAGAGCGTGATCTTCCGGGAAACCTTCGGTTGCCCGATCCTCTGCAACCGCGCCGGCCTGTGGGAGTTCACCGACGGCGAGCCGGTCCAAGGCTTCGATCCGCCGGCGGCGCTGCCCGGTGACGTGACGGCGCTCGAGCTCGGCGGGATCTGCCCGGACGACACCGTGCTGCACGTTCCCTATGCGAGCGCCCTGGCGTTCGCGGACGGCATCGTGCGCGGGGGACCGGACGGCGGCGACGGCCAGCTCGGCTTCGTGCCCGACTCGCTGATGGACGACCCGCCCGCGACCAAGCGGGCGCTGCTCGACGGGCTCGGACGACTGCTGGAGGACGTCCAGTTCGAGAACGTCCTGCTGGCCCACGGAGCGCCGTTGATCGGCGACGGTCGCGAGCGCGTGCAGGAGCTCGTCGACGCCGGCGGCCGCACCGCGTTCGAGTTCTGAGCGCCCGCCGGAGCGTCCCGTGGGCCAGTACACGCGCGTCCTGCGCCACCCCAGCTTCAGGTTCATGTTCACCGGACAGGCCGCGAGCGCGATCGGCGACGGCGTGGTGCTGGTGGCGATCGCCCTGTACGTCACCCAGACCACGGGCTCGGCCGGGGACCTCGGGCTCGTCCTCTGCGCCCAGGCGCTCGCCCTCGTCACCCTGCTGCTGATCGGCGGGGTGTGGGCCGACCGACTGCCCCGCCAGCGGGTGATGATCGCCACCGACCTGATCCGCGCGACCCTGCACGCGGTGCTGGCGGTGCTGATCCTCACGGGCGGGGCCACGGTCTGGCAACTGGTCGTGATCGAGGCCGGCTACGGAGCGGCGCAGGCGTTCTTCCAGCCGGCCTACAGCGGCCTGGTCCCGCAGACGGTGCCGGAGGAGCAGATCCTCGACGCCCGCGCGCTGACCGAATGGGTGGCGAACCTCGCCTCGCTGGTGGGCCCGGCCCTCGCCACCGCGCTCGTGCTCGGCGTCGGCGCCGGCGAGGCGTTCGCGTTCGACTCCGCGACGTTCGTGTTCAGCGCCGTGATGCTGGCCCGCGTGCACCCCCGCCCGCGGGGCGTGCAGGCGCGCTCGGAGTCACTCGCCAGAGAGCTGCGCCAGGGCTGGCGGGAGGTGCGCTCACGGACCTGGGTGTGGGTGACGATCGCCGCCTACTCCGGCGCGGTGCTGTGCATGTACGCGCAGTGGAACGCGCTCGCCCCCGGGATCGCGCGCGACCACTTTGGCGGCGCCGGCGTGTTCGGCGTGATCGAGACGGTTGCCGGCATCGGTGCCGTGTGCGGCGCGATCGTGAGCCTGCGCTGGCGCCCCTCGCGGCCGCTCGCCACTGGGCTGCTGCTGTCGCTCGCGTGGCCGCTGCAGTGCGGCGTGTTCGCCCTCGGCGCGCCCCTCGCGCTCGTGATCCCGTGCGGCTTCGCCACCGGCTGGGGCTTCTCGCTGATGATGATCTGGTGGGAGACGGCTCTGGCTCGCCACATCCCGCCGCACGTGCTCTCGCGGGTCAGCGCGTATGACTGGATGGGCTCCCTGGCCCTGCTCCCGCTCGGCTACGTCCTGGCCGGCCCGCTGGCGGACGCGCTCGGCGCGCAGACGGTGCTCGGGCTCGGAAGCCTGATCGGGCTCCTGGTCCTGCTGCTCGCGCTGCTGCCGGGCTCCACCCGCGAGCTGACCGAACGCCCCGTCACCCCGGAGGAGCCGCGCGCCGAGCCGCGCCTGGCGCACCTGGCGGGGCACCCGGAGACCTGGTCGCCCGCCGGGTAGTACGACGCTCGGCCAGAACCTCTCCGGCAAAGCCGCAAACTGGGGGAGAATCGTGATTGCCCGGCGGGGCGATGCCTGCTAGGCACCAGAGCACACCACGTGAGGTCCTCCGCGCACACAGCCAAGCAGCCTCCGGGCGCCCCTCCGGAGGGAGGCCAGCTCGTCGTCCTCGACCGGCGCTTCTCCGGCGACGGCGCGGGCTCGGACGGGTTGCTCCACGACGGCGACGGCGGGGCGGACAGCGCCGAGCTGCTCGACCGGATGGCCCGCCTGGAGGCTGTCATGGGAGCGACGCTGTCGCTGCTGCGCCAGTGCATCCTCGAGAGCAGGGCCCCCACGCGCGAGGAGCTCGCCTCCGAGCTCGCCTACGTGCTCGGCACGACCCGCGAGGCGGCGATGGCCGAGCTCGACGAGGTCGCCCAGCTGGTTGGCGTCTCCGGGATTAGTTGATAATCTCGATTGACTTACTGAGCAATATCCTGTTGCTCGGTCCCCCGACCACAACGGAGATAGCCAGATGCCAAGGGTCATCGTGATCACCGAGCAGCGGACGCCCGGACACCGGGAGGCGGTACTGCTGGACGAGCAGGTTCACTCCATCCACCTCGACACCGACCACTCGGCCGGCCAGTTCATCCAGCGGCTCGGCTGGGCCATCAGCGACGCCGAGGATGTCGAGCGGTCCCGGACCGCCGGCGGTGCACCCGAGTCCGTCCCGGCGCTCGCCCGTGCGGCATAGCGGACGGGCCCTGCGGCGGGTCTTTCCAGCGGGCCCGCCGCGGGCCGCCGGCGCCTGTCGCTAGGCCGGGTCGGAGGAGACCGTGAGGTCGTCGGTGAGGAGGCTGCCGACCTCCTCGTCCACGCACATGATGCGGTTCGTCTGCGCCTCCACGTGCACCACGCGGGGCGAGTAGCCCTCGATCTCCCCACGCTCGTAATGGGCGTAGGAGATGACGATCACCCTGTCTCCGCGCTCGACGAGGCGGGCGGCGGCGCCGTTGATGCAGATCACCCCGGAGCCCGGGGCCCCGGCCATCGTGTAGGTCACGAAGCGGGCGCCGTTGTCGATGTCCACGATGTGCACCTGCTCGTGCTCGAGGATGTCGGCGGCGTCCATCAGCTCCCGGTCGATCGTGATCGAGCCGACGTAGTGGAGATCGCAGTCCGTGACCGTCGCGCGATGGATCTTCGACTTGAGCATCACCCGCTGCACGGCGCCCACGTTAGCCAATATGCGGCCCGGCGGCCAGGCCCGGGCGGTCGTCCAGCCGATCGGCTGCAGCGCTAAAGCACGCCCACGGCTGTGCTCGATACCGAGAGTGGACGCCCCCAGGGCGGAGAGCTCCCGTGGACGAGTGGTTCAACCTAAACGCTTCGATCCGGCGCGCCGTGGACCCGCTGGCGCTGATGCAGCGCGTGGCCGACCAGGCGCTCGGGGCGCTCGAGGGCGCCGACGAGGTGCTGGTGGGGCTGGTCGTCGACGACGGCTCGCTCCGGTACGCATGCGCGGCCGGGCGTGCGAGCGAGCGGGTCGGCGAGGAGATCCCGCTCGAGGACAGCCTCGCCGGACAGGCCCTACGCGAGCGCAGGACGCTGCTGGCCGGCGACACCGAGACCGATCCGCGGGCCGACCGTGAGGCGAGCCCGGCGCGGGGGATCCGCTCGATGGTGAGCGTTCCGTTGATCCGGCCGGACGGCGCGCTGGGGGTGCTCAACGCCGGCTCTCACCGCCCTGATGCGTTCGAGCCACGCGACGTGGTGCTGCTGGCGAGCATGGCGGAGTTCGTCACCGCCGTGGTGGGGGCGGCCCGCGACTTCTCCCGCGTGACGGCCCGGCTCTCGAGCGACGCACGCGGCGAGGGCCGCCGCGACGCCGCCGCCCGCGCGTGGATCGAGCAGATCGTCACGACCCGCGACTTCTCACTCGTGTTCCAGCCGATCTTCGACCTCGAGAACGGGTCGATGCTCGCCGCCGAGGCACTGGTCCGTTTCTCCGCCTGGGGCTCGAAGACGCCCGTGGCGGTGATCGCCCTGGCCCACCGGGTCGGGCTCGGGGTCGACCTCGAGGTGGCGATCGCGCAGGCCGCGCTCGCCCATCTGGGCGAGCTGCCGCAGACTGCGCTGCTGTCGCTGAACGCAGGACCGGCGGCGCTCGCCTCCGGAGGCGTGACCGCGGCGCTGGCCGACGTGGAAGCCGAGCGGGTGATCGTGGAGCTGACCGAGCAGGGCCGGGTGGACGAGCACCCGCAGCTCGCCCGCGCCCTCCGTGACCTGCGCGCCGCCGGTGCCCGGCTCGCGATCGACGATGCGGGCTCCGGCTTTGCGAGCCTGATGCACATCCTGCGGCTCGCCCCCGAGGTCATCAAGCTCGACGGCGAGCTCATCTCCTCGATCGACGTCGACCCCGTGCGGCGCTCGCTGGCGAGCTCGTTGCTGCGGTTCGCCGCCGAATCGGGGTCGCTGACCATCGCCGAGCGCATCGAGACCGCCGCCGAGCTGCAGGCCCTGCGCGAGCTTGGCGTCCGTCACGGGCAGGGCTTCCATCTGGCGCGGCCCGTGCCGGCGAGCGATCTGCCCCGCACCCTCGCCCGGGCCGAAGCGGGCCTCGCGGCCTAGAGCGGGCCTCGCGGCCTAGAGCGGGCCTCGCGGCCAAGAGCGGGCCTCGCGGCCTAGCCGACCTCCGACCACCGGGTCGGTGGACCGGGCCTAGGCGGCGCCGGCACGCTCCACCGCGAAGCGGCCCATCGCCGCGAGCAGCCCGAGGCGTGCGACGTCGCCGGGGCGGCCGACCTCCCCGCGATCGTTGCGCGCGATCGTGTCGGCGCTGACGATCAGCCGCTCCGCTCCGTCCCAGCCCGCGAACGGCTGCTCGGCGTACCCGGGCGACGCGATCACGTCACGGGCGGCCTCCTCGGGGGTGCGCCCGGCGGCGAGCCGCTCGCGCACCGCGGGCGTCACGAAATCCCAGTACGCCCCCATCTCCCGCACCCCCGCGAGGTCGCTCACGGGCCCGTGGCCGGGGACGACGCCCACCGGGTCGAGCGCGGCGATCCGCTCCAGCGCCGCCTGCCAGCGCTCGACCGACCCGCTCCACATGATCGGCACGACGCCCACGAACAGCACGTCGGCGGCGTACACGATCCGTGCGTCCGGCACGTGCACGATCGCGTCCCCGGGCGTGTGGGCGGGACCCACTTCGATCACGTGGACAGCCCGGCCGCCCACGTCGAGCTCGAGCGTCCCCTGGAAGGTGTGGGTCGGCGGCGTGGCCTCCACGCCCTCGAAGTCGAACGGCGCCAGCAACGCCGCGAACGCGCCCAGCCCCACCCCCTGCTCGACCCCGGGCAGGTTGCGGGGAACGTGCTCGGCGACCTGACCGACGACGCCCGCGGCTTTGCGCAGCACGCGCACCCCGCGCGGGTCCTCGGCGGTGACGTCCCGGGCGCAGGCCTCGGTGCCGATCAGCTCGGCCCCGGCGAGCAGCTGGTTGCCCCAGCAGTGATCCCCGTCCCCGTGGGTGTTCACGACCCGGCGGATCGGCGCCTGCGCGGTCGGCTCGGCCATCTGCGCGAGCATCGCGCCGGTCAGGCGCAGATCCCAGAGGGTGTCGACCAGCAGCGACTGGCCCTCCCCCCGCACCAGCCCCGCGTTGGACTCGCCGAGCCCCCCGTTGGGCTGCGTCCACGCCCACACGCCGTCGCCCAGCTCCTGTAGCCCGGCGGGAAAGCGGGCGGGGTCTCCGTGAAGTGACAGCGTGCTCATAAGCTTCGGCCGGCGGCCAAAGATAGCCGCGGTCCACCCCACGGTGCGTGCTCGCGGTGTTTTCCGGCCGCCCGGCGCAGGGTAGGTGGCTAGTCCTATCGTTTGCCGCACCCCGCGACAGGTTTGTCGGCACCCCGCAACAGAGAGGAGCGAGATGGGCAACCCGGTTACGCACTTCGAGATCCTGGGCACGGACGCAGCGACGCTGCAACGCTTCTACTCCGAGGCGTTCGGCTGGCAGATGCAGGACGTGATGGGGGGCTCCTACTACATGGCCCACCCCGCCGACAACAACGGGATCGACGGGGGGGTCGGCGCGAGCCCCGAGGGCCCCGGCCACGTGACCTTCTACGTCGAAGTCCCCGACCCCGCGGCCGCCCTGGAGAAGATCTCCGAGCTCGGCGGGCGCACGGTCCAGCCGCCGACCGAGGTGCCCGGCGGCCCCACGATCGCGATGTTCGCCGATCCCGAGGGACACGTCGTCGGCCTCGTCAAGAGCCGTTAACGCCGGCCGTCAGCGACGCACGTCGACTCGGCCCTGGGAACGGAGCCGGGTCGCCCCGCCGCTCACACGTGCTCGGAAAAGAACTCGAGCATCCGCCGCCAGCCGTCCTCGGCCGCCTGCGGTTCGTGGCCGACGGCCATCGGCGAGGGCATGCGCGCGAGCCACCCCTGCCAGCCGTCCACCTCGGAGAAGAACGAATGGCCCGCGCCGTCGTAGACCTTCACGTCGTTCGGCACCCCGAGCGCACCGAGATGACCCTCCAGGCGCGCGGCCATGTTGGCGCCGAACATCCGATCGCGGGCGCCGAACGAGGCGACCACGGGGCAGGAGCCGTCCAGCTTGGCGCGCTCCTCGGGCACGTCGCCGTAGTTGACCGCGGCCGCCTGGAAGCCGGGCCGCGTGCCGGCGATCAGCGCGAAGCCGCCGCCCTGGCAGAAGCCGGCCACCGCGATCCGGGCCGCGTCGACCTCCTCGCGCGCCCCCAGCGCCTCGCGGGCAGCGTGGATGTCGCCGATCTCGCGAGCCACCGAGCCGCGGAGCATGTCCACGATCACCCGCGACAGGCACACGATGCGACGGCCGTGGGAGTAGAGGCTGGGAGCCAGCGCCGCGTATCCCGCCCCCGCGAAACGGGACGCGATCCGGCGGATGTCGTCGTTCAGGCCGAAGGACTCGTGCAGCACCACGACACCCGGATGCGGGCCCGCGCCGGCCGCCGCGAAGTACTCGGCGTGCAGGGCCGCGCCGTCGGGGAGGCCGATCTCGATGGGCTCGCCGGGGGCCTGCACGGACGCGGACGATATCCGCGCGGCGATCGCGGCGGCCGGCCGGGCGGTGGGCGGCCGCGCAGCTCGCGCGGCTCGCGCGGCTCGCGCGGCAGAGGCGCCGACGGTACGCCTAGCCCAGCTCGCGCGGCACGAGGCGCAGCCGCAGCGGCTCTCCACCGCGCAGCACGAGCACCTCGACGGGCACGTCGATCAGGTCCGCGACCATCAGCCGCTGGATGTCGTCGACGCCGCTCACGCGGGTCCCCGCGAGCTCCACGATCAGGTCCTCCCCCCGCAGGCCGGCGCTCTCGGCGGGACTTCCGGGGGTGACCTCGATCACCTCGACCCCGGTCGCCTGGTCGCGCTCCCGCCGCGCCCCCGCGGGCAGCGGCCGCGGCCCGCCGGCGACGCCGAGGTACGCGCGCCGCACGCGCCCGTCCCGCATCAACGCGCCGACCACCTTGCGGGTGGCGTCGTTGATCGGGACCGCCAGCCCGAGACCCACGCCGGCGACGGCCGTGTTGATCCCCACGACCCGCCCGAACGAGTCCACCAGCGCCCCGCCGGAGTTGCCCGGGTTCAGGGCGGCATCGGTCTGGATCACGTTGTCGATCATCCGCACCGCGCGGCCCGAGCGGGCGGGCAGGGAGCGGCCGAGAGCCGACACGACCCCGGCCGTGACGGATCCGGCGAAGCCCTGGGGGTTGCCGATCGCGACGACCAGCTGACCGACGCGCAGGTGGGCCGCGTCGCCCAGGAGCGCCGAGTGCAGCCCGTCGCCGTCGGCCCTGAGCACGGCGAGGTCCGACAGCGGGTCCGACCCGGCGACGCGGAAGGAGATCTCGCGGCCGTCGACGAACGTCGCGCGCCCCTCCCGGTCGCGACCGGCGACCACGTGGGCGGAGGTCAGCAAAAACCCGTCGGGGCTCAGGACGACCGCGCTACCGGCACCGACGGGAACCCGCCCGCGGCGCCCCGCGCGCATCACCCGCAGGCTGGCTACGCTGCCGGCGAGGCGATCGACGATGCCGGCGACCGTTCGCGAGTAGGCGTCGAGCGCCTCCAGCTCGGCCTCGGGCGGGACGCCGGGCGGTCCCTCCGAGGCGGCGCCGGGACGTGCGTGCCCGGAGGCGTCGCCGGGACGTGGCTGCTCGGAGCCGGCGCCGGGCCGCTCCTCCTCGGAGCCGACCCCCGGGGGGCCGGCCAGCTCGAACAGCGGTACGCCTATGTGAGCTCCCGGTGCTGCAACTGCCCCATCGCGTACACGATAGGAACCCGATGGGCGCCGCCGCCGGCGATCAGGCTGCGGCCGCGGCGGGCTCTCGCTGGGCGAGCAGGCTGCTCGCGCAGTCCACGAGCGTGTCCTGTACCGGCCGGGGCTTCCAGCCGAGCCGCGTTTCGGCCTTCTCGTGCGAGTACTGGAGGTGCCTGCCGAGGTCTGCGGTGAAGGAGCGCAGGGCGGGATCGAATCGCGCCGCCAGGCGCACGAGCGCATCGGGGAAGGTGCGCCGCGGCACCTTCGACGCCGCCGGCCCGAGCTGCTCGCGCAGGATCTTCGCCATTTCGGAGATCCACAGCGACGGGCCGACCGCGAGGAAGCGCTCGCCGGCGGCCTCCGGCGAGGCCATCGCGAGCAGATGGAGCTCGGCCACGTCGCGCACGTCGACCACGCTGAACGACAGCCGGGGCATGCCCGGCATGCCCGTCAGCAGCCGTTCGACGAGCTCCGTCGAGGTGGAGCGGTGGGCGCTCAGCACCGGCCCGAGGATCGCGCTGGGATTCACGACGGCCAGGCGATCGGTGGCGTTCTGCCCGCGCGCGAGCTCCCAGGCGGCGCGCTCGGCGATCGTCTTCGAGCGCGCGTAGGGGCTCAGGTTCGGGAGGTCGGGGTCGGTCCAGTCCTCCTCGGCGAGGGGCCGGTCGGGGAGCGGCGCGAAGTTGCGCACGGCGGCCACCGAGGAGGTGACGACCACCCGCCGCACGCCGGCGGCCAGGCCCGCGCGCAGCACCCGCAGGGTGCCCTCACGCGCCGGCACGATCAGCTCGTCGGGATCCTTCGGCTGGGCCGCCGGGAACGGTGAGGCGACGTGCAGGACGTAGTCGCACCCGCTGACCGCCTGCTCCCAGCCGTCGTCGCGGCTGAGATCGGCCTCCACGACCGACAGCCCCGCGCTGGAGCCGCGCTTGGACTCGATCATCTCGCGCAGTTCCCGCTCGCGGGAGGCGTTGCGGACGCTGGCCCTGACCTGATAGCCGCGCTCGAGGGCCTCCACCACGCACCACCCGCCGAGGAAGCCGGAGGCGCCTGTGATGAGCACCGCTCCGGACGCCTGCTGGTCGTTCATCTGCCGTCCTCCTTCGGTACGCGCTGCTTGCTGGAGCAGCGCCGAGTCTACGCCCGCGGCTCGGAGCCGGCGGTGAAGGCGTCATCCTGATGCGGGTGAGCAGCGAGCCACAGGGGAGCGTGGGGATCCTCGGCGAGGCGCCCGCCGCCTCTCCGGTGGACGCCGCATCGATCCCGGCGGACCTGCTGCAGGGCAGGGCCGAACAGGAGAAGCGGGCCACACCGCTGGAGCCGTTCTTCGATCTCGTGTTCGTGTTCGCGATCACCCAGGTGTCCGGCTACGTCTCGGCCGCTCCGAGCTGGGACCGGCTCGCGCAGGGACTGGCGATCCTCGCGGTCCTGTGGTTCGGCTGGTCGGGCTACGCGTGGCTCGGCAACACCGCCGACGCCGAGGAGGAGCACCTGCGGCTGATGCTGATCGGGGCGATGGGGGCGATGCTCGTCACCTCGCTGGCGGTCCCCCATGCGTTCGGCAGGTACGGGCTGATCTTCGGGGTCGGGTACTTCGCCGTGCGCTCCTTCCACCTGGCCACCTACGCCTACGTGGCCCGCTCCGAACACGACGAGCAGCTCGGCAGGGTGGTGGCGCGGCTTGGCACCACGATGATGCCCGCCGCCGCGTCGTGGCGATCGTCGGCGAGCGGCGCATGCGCCGCGCCGACCCCGCCCAGCAGGTGCTGATCGCCCGCGACTCCTACACCTACCTGCACCTGCCGATGATGGCGGGGATCATCCTGTTCGCGATCGGCGTCAAGCGCACGCTGATCGAACTGCACGCGCACCTTCAGATCGTCCCGGCGACCGCCCTGTGCGGGGGCATCGCCATGTACCTGATCGCGCTCAGCGCGTTCAAGCGCCGCAACATCGGCACGCTGAACACGCAGCGGCTGGCGGCGGCGTCCGTGCTGCTCGCGATGATCCCGCTGGCCACCGCCGTGCCGGCGCTGCTCGCGCTGGGACTGGTGACGGCGGTGGCCTGCGGACTGATCGTCTTCGAGGTGATGCGCTACGCCGAGACGCGCCAGCGCGTCCGCCATCCGCACACGAACTGAGTCGCTGCGCGGGTCGGCTTCCGAGAGCCACGCGATCGCGCTCACCCCGCCGAGACGGTCGCGATTTCGCGCTCGGAGAGAACGTCGTGCTCGGCGAGCTCGGCCTCCTGCGGCTGGGGCGCCGCCGGCGGGCGCAGGAGGGCGCGCGCCGCGAGGATCCCGCCCACCACGCACACCGCCGCGACGATGTACGCGAGGTGGTAGCCGCCGGTCAGCGCGCTCGGCAGGGTGTGACCGTCCTGCGCCAGCGCTTTCGCGTGGTCGGTGGCGATCGTGCCGAGCGTCGCCAGGCCGATCGCGCCGAACAGCTGCACCGACACGTTGATGATCCCCGACGCCAGCCCCGCATCCCGTGGCGGAGCGTCGGACATCCCGATCGTCAGCAGCGGCAGGAACGAGGCGCCCGCCCCCACGCCGAGCGTGAGGAACGCGACGAACAGGCCCGGGAAGTAGCTGGCGTGGAGGCCCTGGGTGGCGAGCAGGACCAGCCCGATGATGATCCCGCTGAGTCCGAGCGTCAGCGTCCCCACCGCACCGATCCGTTCGACCAGCCGCGCCGAGACGCCGAGCGACATCACCGCGATCCCGATCGTCAGCGGCATGAACGCCAGGCCGGTCTGGATCGCGTCGTAGCCGAGCACGCGCTCGAGGTACAGAGCGCCGAGGAAGAACGCCGAGAACATCCCGGTGACCAGCAGCCCCCGCACCAGGCTCGAGCCCATCAGCATCCGCAGCCGCAACACCCGCAGGGGCATGATCGGGTTGGCGATCCTCGCCTCCAGCGACAGGAACGCCGCCAGCAGCGCCAGCGAGCCTCCGGCGGCCGCCAGCGTGCGCAGCGACAGCAGGCCGTAGTCGCTCGACTTCACGATCGCGAACGCGCCCAGCATCGTCGCGAGGGTGATCAGCACCGAGCCGAGCACGTCCACGCCGCCGCCCAGCCCGATCCCCGCGTTCTCCTCGATCAGCGCCCAGCCGGCGAGCAGGGCGAGGATCCCGATCGGAACGTTCACGAAGAAGATCCAGTGCCAGTCGAGGCCCTGCGTGAGCGCCCCGCCCGCCAGCAGGCCGATCGAGCCGCCGCCCGCGGACACGAACGCGTACAGGCCCATCGCTTTGGCCTGCTCCGCGCGCTCCGGGAACTCGGTGACGATGATCGCCAGGATCACGGCCGAGGCGATCGCCCCGCCGACGCCCTGGATCAGCCGGGCGCCGATCAGGGCACCCTGGCTCGGCGCCAGCCCGCACGCGATCGACGCCAGCGTGAAGCTCGCCAGGCCGGTGAGGAAGACCTTCTTGCGGCCGACGAGGTCGCCCATCCTGCCGGCCAGCAGCAGGAACCCACCGAACGTGATCAGGTAGCCGTTGACGACCCACGTGAGGTTGCCCTGGCTGAAGTGCAGGTCGTGCTGGATCGAGGGCAGCGCGACGTTCACGATCGTCGCGTCGAGCACCATCATCAACTGGCCGAGGCACAGCACCCCCAGGGCTATCCAGCGGCGGCGGTCGCTGGCGGGGCTGGTGGTGAGGATCTTGGGCTTGGGAACGGTGACGGCCATGCTGGTGCTCCTTCCGGGTTGCAAGGACTGACAACATAGCACCTATCATCCTTGTTTCAAGGATCAACCTAAATACATGGATCATCCTCGTAACGAGATAGTCGTCACTTTGTGATAAAATGCGCACACTTTGAAGAAGTCGGCCCCCCACAACTCCCACGGCACGATGGTGCTGCTGACGCGTCTGGCCAAGCAGGTCTACCGGCGCAGCAGCGAGGAGCTGCTCGGCATGCACCTGCGCCACCTGATGGCGCTCAGCTACGTGCGCGACCACGACGGCGGCCCCCAGCAGGAGCTCGCCGAGGCGCTCTGCATGGACGCCAACAACGTCGTGCTGCTGCTCAACGAGCTGGAGGAGCTGGGCTGGATCAGCCGCCAGCGCGATCCCCAGGATCGCCGCCGCCACCTGGTCAGCCTCACGGCAGCGGGCCGGCGCGCGCTGCTCGCCGCCGAGGGCGCCCAGGAAACGGTCGAGGCCGACGTCCTGCGTGGACTGGAGCCGGCCGAGCGCGCGATCCTGCACGAGCTGCTGGCCCGCGCCCTGCGCGAGGCCGAGCCGGTCGAGCTGCCCGACGCGGCGGCGGCCAGCTAGTAGAAGTCTTCGACCGTCGCCGACCAGCGGGCCGGGTCGTGCCCGCCGGAGACCACCACGCGGTACAGCCCCGGGCCGTTGTTGAACACGTGGTAGTGGGTCCCTCCGCCTTCGTCGAGTTCGAATTCGCCGAAGCTCGACCCGCTCGGGAGCTCTTCGGCGGTGGCGCTCGGGCCTTCGCACACGACCAGCAGCAGACACGTGCGCTCGTAGGACATCGTGTAGGAGAGGCGCCAGCGGTGGCCGTGGGTCCTGAACGGCACCGACTGCCCGTCGTCGACGCCGGAGAACCTCGTCAGCGTCCGCCACTCGGGCGCGGCAGCGATCGTGAGCGTGACCGTCGAGCCGCTCGGCACGCTCGACTGCGCCGATGGGCTCTCCGAGAGCACCGATTCGGGCGCGTGCCCGGCGGCGGGGACGGAGCGCAGCGCGTACCGCAGGCCGGCCCCGGCCACCGCGGCCTCGGCTTCCGCGGCGGGCTCGCCGATGGTGTTCGGGATGACCACGGGCGGGGGGCCGGCGCTCATCAGCACGCGCACGTTCGAGCCCTGTCGCACGCGTGTGCCGGCCGCCGGGGTCTGGGCGATCGACACGCCCACCGGGGCATGCGAGTAGTGCGAGGCGAACACCGCGTGCACGTGGGTGCGGCTGGTGCGCGCTAGCACGCTCGCACGGTGCAGGCCCCGCAGGCGTGGCACGGTCGTCTTCGCCGTCCCGCCCAGCAACAGGAAGGCGCCGGCGCCGGCTGCCACCAGCACGAGCGCGAGGACCAGCCACGGGCCGCGACGGCTGCGCCGGACGCGCTTGCCTGGGGGCGTCCGGCGGGGCATCGCGATGGTTGCGCCGGCGCCCGACCCGTCGCGGGTGCGGACGGGAGCACCGATCGCGGCCGTGCTACGGGGACTCTCGGTTGCCTTCGCCCGACCCCGCCCCGACAGCGGAGGCTGCTTTACGGTCGGCGAGGTGTTTCCGCCCTCCGCCTCCCCCTCCCCGGCCGGGCGTGCGCGCCGGGCCGGCAGCGCGAGCTGTGCGGTCGATGCCCCCGGGTCGTGCATCGTGGCCTGGGCCGCCCGCAGCGCCGCCGCCATCACCGCGCCGTCTCGGTAGCGCTCGCCCGGGTGCTTGGCCAGCGCCACGCCGAGGACCTCCCGCAGCGGCCCCGGGACCTCCCCGGGCAGTTCGGGGGGCGCGTCCTGGAGGTGGCAGATGCCGAGCTCCACCGGGGAGCCGGCCTGGAACGGGGGCTCGCCGGCCAGCATCTCGTACAGCACCACCCCCGCGCTGTAGACGTCGCTGGCCGCCGTCAGTGGCCGGCCACGCGCCTGCTCCGGCGACATGTAGCGCGGCGTGCCGCCGAACAGCGCCGAACTTTCGGCCACGTCGGGCTCGCCGAAGCGGGCCACGCCGAAGTCCCCCACCTTCACGCGCCCGCTGCGGTCGAGCAGGACGTTGGCCGGCTTGACGTCGCAGTGCACGACCCCCTCGCCGTGGGCGCTGCCCAGCGCGGCACACAGCTGCTCGGCGATGCGGGCAGACTCGTCGGCGGGCAGCGGACCGCTGCGCAGGCGCTCCTCGAGGCTCTCCCCCTCGACGAGCTCGGCCACGTAGTACGGCCCGTTCGGGGTGTGGCCGAAGTCGTAGATCTGCACGATCCCGGGGTCGTTGACGCGCGCGAGCAGCTTGGCCTCGTCCTGGAAGCGCTCGATCGAGGCGCCGTCGTCGGCCCACCACGGCTTGATCACCTTCACGGCC
>DATJBO010000006.1:0-7641 GCA_035515315.1 Solirubrobacteraceae bacterium | reverse complement strand
CCTTCGAGTCCTGACCGGACCTCCGGGCTTGTGGTAACCGCGCTCATGGCACTCGCTTTCTGGCAGAGGATGCTTGACGGGGAGCTGCCTTGTGGGCAGGCACATATCGTCGCAGGAATGCGCTCGGGAGTAGGCTTGCAGCCTCCATCCAAGCCCCGCGCGACCCGCGCACGGGGCGCCGACGAGGAGGGTCCGAGGATGCCCGACAGCGACGTTCTGTTCCGATCCGCCACCGAGCTCGCCGCGATGGTCCGCGAGGGCGAGATCTCTTCCCGCGAGCTCGTGGAAACGGCGCTGGAGCGCATCGAGGAGCTCAACCCGGAGCTGAACGCGTTCGTGGACGTGGACGCGGACGGCGCGCTCGAGGCCGCAGACGCGATCGGCCCCGGTGACGAGCGGCCGTTCGCGGGCGTCCCCACGGCGGTCAAGAACAACCGGCCCGTGGAGGGCATGCGCCTGACCTACGGGTGCAGGCTGATGCAGGGCCACGTCGCCGGCTACGACCACAACGTCACCAGCCGCCTCAAGCGCGCCGGCTTCATCCTGGTCGGCACCACGACGCTCCCCGAGTACGGGATCCTGCCCGTAAGCGAGGCCCACATCTTCGGCCCGACGCGCAACCCGTGGGACCTGGAACGGACGCCGGGAGGCTCCTCCGGCGGGGCCGCGGCGGCCGTCGCGGCGGGCCTGCTGCCCGTCGCCCACGGCAACGACGGCGGCGGCTCGATCCGGATCCCCGCGGCCTGCTGCGGCCTGGTCGGGCTGAAGCCCGCCCGCGGGCGCATCTCCCTGGCGCCCGAGATGGGCGACGCGGCGCTCGTGTGCGACGGGATGCTGACCCGCCACGTGGAGGACGCCGCGGCCACCCTCGACGTGCTCGCCGGGTATGAGCCCGGCGACGCCACCTGGGCGCCCGAGCCGGCGGAGCCGTTCGCCGAGAGCGCCCGCCGCGAGCCGCTGAAGCTGCGGATCGCGGCCACGACCAAGCCGCCGGTGGCGGACGCCGCCGTGGACCCGGCCGCGGCCCGCGCGGTCGACGAGGCGGCCTCGCTGCTGCGCTCCCTCGGCCACGAGGTCGAGGAGGTCGACCCGCCGTGGCAGGAGGAGTACCTTCGCGAACTGTTCGGCGCCGTGTTCTGCAACGCGATCGCCCTGACGATCGCCTACTCGGGGGCGATCGGCGGCCACGACCCGGGCCCCGACGACATGGAGCCGATGAGCTGGGCGATCTACTCGATGACCCGCGAGATGAACTCGATCGAAGCGGGCGCCGCGGCCGTGCGGCTGCAGCGGTTCGCCCGCCGGCTGGTCAGCTTCCTGCTCCCCTACGACGCGCTGCTGACCCCCGCCCTGGCCGAGCGGCCGCTGCCGATCGGCACGCTCAACACGGCCGCACCGGAGCCGATGCAGACGTTCACCCGCTCGGCCCTGTTCACGCCGTTCACGCCGGTCTTCAACGCCACCGGCCAGCCGGCCATCTCGCTGCCCCTTTTCCAGGGCGACGATGGTCTGCCGCTCGGGGTCCAGCTCGCCGGGCGCCCGGCCGCCGAGGGGACGCTGCTGGCGCTGGCCACCCAGCTGCAGGAGGCCCTGCCCTGGGCCAACCGCCGTCCGCAGATGTTCCGCGGGGCCGGCGCCGGCGCCTGAGCCAGCGGGTCGCGCCGGGCATCCGAGCCAGCGGGTCGCGCGCCGGGGGGCTCAGCCCGCGCCGAGCACGGCGGCCATCCGCTGCGGGCGCACGCCCAGCGCTTCGGCGTCGGCCGCGCCGCGGGCCGAGGTCATCGAGACCTCGAGCAGCTCCGCCTCGTCCCATGTCGCGAACGCCCCCGGCCCCGCGAGCCGCTCGAGCATCCTCAGCCCACGTGAGACCAGCGGTGTGGGCACGTGCAGCAGCGGGCGCCTGCGAGCGAACGAGCGCAGCACGATCCGCATGATCTGGTTGAGGCTGAGGGTCTCCGGTCCGGCGAGCTCGTGGCGGGCCCGCGGCGGGGGGCTCTCCTCGGCGAGCACGGCGCTCACGCAGGCGGCCACGTCCTCGACCCAGATCGGCTGGTAGACGGCGCGCCCGCTGCCGGGAACCGGCAACAGCGGCAGCCACGCGAGGCGCTCGAGCAGCGTCAGCCAGGGGTCCCCGGGCGCGTAGACGATCGACGGCGCGATCACGACCGAGCGCAGGCCGGCTTCGCGCACCGCCTGCTCGGCCAGCGCCTTGGCCCGCAGGGTGCGGGCGCGGTTGTGGGTCGAGGCGCCGAGGGCCGAGAAGAACACGAACGACTCCACGCCCTGTCGCTCGGCCGCCTCCACCATCCGCCAGGTGGCGATCCCGGTGAGCTCCTCGATCGAGCCCCGGGGCTGGTCGCGAATCGAGGCCGCGAGGTGGACGACCGTCTGCACCCCCCTCAGGGCGTTGCGGAAGGACGGCGGGTCGGTGAGGTCTCCGAGGGCGATCTGGACCCGCACCCGCTGCGCCCCAAGGCGCCGTGGGTCGCGCACGAGGCAGCGAACCTGGGTGCCTTCGGCCAGCAGGCGGGTCAGCAGCGTCGAGCCCACCAGGCCGGTGGCGCCGGTAAGCAGGAGCATGCTTCGTACAATATGCGTCCGCCGCAGGAAGCCCCCGACCCCTAGCGACAGACAAAGGAAGCGAATGGCCTACGTGATCGCCGAGCCGTGCATCGGCACCAAGGACAACTCGTGTGTCGAGGTCTGCCCCGTCGACTGCATCCACCCCACGCCCGACGAGTCCGGCTACGACGCGGTCGAGATGCTCTACATCGACCCGGAGGAGTGCATCGACTGCGACGCCTGCGTCGAGGCCTGCCCGGTCGACGCGTGCTTCGCGGAGGACCAGCTTCCCGACGAGTGGCAGAAGTACATCCAGATCAACGCGGACTACTTCGCCAACACGAAGTGAGCAAGCAGCGGTCGGTCGGTCGCCTCACCGCGTTGGATCGAGGACGGTGACCCCGGCACCTCGAAGTCGCGGCGATTGAGCGTCACCACCGTCAGACCCGCTGACAACGCGGTCGCGGCGATCAGGCTGTCCTTGACCGGCATCGCTCGTCCGGCGGCGCGCAGCGCGGCGAGCAGCTCGGCCCAGGGCAGGCCCACGACGCCTCCCAGGCGATGCAGTGCGGCCGCTGCACCCCCTCTTGGAACCACCGCTCCAGGCGGCTCCGCCGGCGCCCACGTGGAAGCAGCAGGATCGCGAACCGAATCTCGCCGAGGATGATCGGGTCGACCGCGATCTCACGCTCGTTGCTCGATCATCCTCACCGCCGAGGCCTACGTCCACGACTACGCCCGCCGGGGCTGTGTGGATCAGGTTACGGAGAAGGCCCCTGCGGTCCAGGCGCTCGCCCGAGGGCTGTTCGAGCACGGCGTGCCCGAAGAGCTTGGTTAGGCCCTGCAGGCGCTCACGCCGCCACGGGTAGTGGGGCCGGCTACCGGTGGTCGGGCCGGCTCGGGTGGTCGGGCCGGCTCGGGTGGTCGGGCCGGCTACGGGTAGTCGGGGGCGCACACGTCCAGCACCGGCAGGTCCCCGAGCGCCCGGGCGAGCCCTTCGCGCAG
This sequence comes from Solirubrobacteraceae bacterium, assembly GCA_035515315.1. Lineage (GTDB taxonomy): Bacteria > Actinomycetota > Thermoleophilia > Solirubrobacterales > Solirubrobacteraceae > Palsa-744. Next base: position 4,074 of record DATJBO010000006.1, on the reverse strand, counting down.
CAGGTGCGACTCGAAGCTGTGTGAGCGGGGGGCGACGGGGTTGACCGTCAGCGCGAGCAGCGGGGCACTGCGGGTCGCGAGGATCTCGATGCCCTGGCGGCGGTACCAGCCGACGCCGTGGCCGGTGAGGAACACGCGGGTGGGGTCGTGAACGATCACCACGGGGAGTTCGCGATGGCGGCGGCGCAGCTCGACCAGCGCCTCGAGCAGGCCCTCGGGCAGCGCGCCCCCGATTAGCAGGTAGCTTCCCGCGGCGCGTTCGGGCAGCAGCGACGCGAGCGCGGCGCCGTCGGCACGCAGCGCGAAGCGCGCGGGTAGCTCCTGCACGGCACCGTCGGCGGCGATCAGCGCGCTGAGATGCCCGCCGTGCCCCTCCGCCAGCGACCGCGCGCGACCGGCGGCCTCGTTCCCGCCGTCGAGCAGCGGCAGGCGGGCGAGCTCGACCGCCTCGGCGGTGCGGGTGACGACCTGCTCGAGCTCGCTCCCCAGCACGGCGCCGGTCGCCATCACCAGGCCGTCGCAGACCTCCGGCGCGGAGGCCGCGCGGCGGTCGATCGCGCCGTCGATCAGCACCTGCTCGGCGCCGCCGTCGAGCATCACCTCGCTGACGGCGCGCACCTGCTGGGAGGCGCTCGGTCCGGCGACCTCGACGATGCCGGCCCCCTCCAGGCGCACGACGAGCACCCGCCCGAGCGGCGTGCGGGCCTCGGTCGCCGACAGCAGCTCGTACGGCAGCCCGCTCGCACGCAGGAGCTCGTCGGTGGTGGCGAGCAGGCTGCCCGCGGCGAGCGCGACGCGTGGCTTCTCGATGCGGGCGTCGATCACGTCGTGCTCCTCGCCGTCGCGGCCCACCGAGGTGACGCCCACCGCGCGGCCCTGCTGCTGCAGCTCGCCGAGCAGCGCCGTGAGCGCGACCGTCTTGCCCGTGTTCTTGGCGAGGCCGACGAGCGCCAGGCGCCTGGCGGTGCGAGTCAGCTCGCTGAGGCGCACCGTCGGCGCCGCGATCACGCCCGCGCGGGCATCCGTGCCGCCAGCTCCCGCGCGAGGAACGTCGCCAGGTGGTGCGGTTCTGTTCCCTTCGAGAAGCCCGCGTCGTAGCCGAGCTCCTTGGCCAGCTCGTTGGTGACCCGCGGCCCGCCACAGGCGAGGATGATCTGCGCGCGCCGGCCCTCGGCCTCCACCATCTCCACGAGCTCGGTGAGGTTCTGCACGTGCAGGTTCTGCTGGGTCACGGTCTGGGACACGAGGATCGCGTCCGCGTGCACCTCGATCGCCTTCGCCAGCAGCACGCTGTTGGGCACCTGGCTGCCGAGGTTGTAGGTCTCGAAGGTGCGGTAGCCCTCGAGGCCGTGGTGGCCGTGGTAGCCCTTGAGGTTGAGCATCGCGTCGATCCCCACGCTGTGGGTGTCCGAGCCGGTGCTCGCCCCCACCACCACGACCCGCCGGCCGATCTGCTCCTCGACGAAGCGCTCGACCTCGTCCTCGGTCATGTACTCGATGTCGAAGCCCTCGTCCTGGAGGGCCGTGAAGTCGATGCTGGCCGTGCAGCGCCCGTACATCACGAAGTACGTGTAGCCCTCGGTGAGCTGCTGGTAGTGGACGACCTCGGGCTCCTCGAAGCCCATCCCGACGGCCAGCTCCAGTGCCGCCCGCCGGGCCGCCAGCGAGTAGGGGATCGGGAGCGTGAAGCTCATCTGCACGAGCCCGTCGCCGAGGTGGTCGGCGTACGGGCGCACCGTGCCGAGATCGACCTCCCTAGGCATAGCTCGCCTCCCTCATCAGCTCCAGCAGCGGGTTGAAGTAGCTGCCGTTCACCTTCACGATCCCCTCGATCCCCCGCCCCTCGTCGACGCGGCGGCTGACGTCGCCGAAGATCGCGTGCTCGATCGCCGAGAACAGCCCTTCCCCGGCGATCCGCTCGAGCAGCTCGTGCGCTCCGCCAAGCACCTGCTGGGCGTGCGTCTGGATGATCCCCCCGGGCCTGAACTCGATCTCCTCGCCGAGGTCGTGGGCGGCGTTGAACACGTAGTCGACGTTCTGCAGGCCGAGCACGCGGTCGTGGATGTGGGGGGTGAAGATGCCCTCGGTGGGCACCCCGATCGTCTGGATGCCCTGGCCGGTGGCGATCGTGACGAGGTTGAACAGCGTGTCCGCGGCGTGGGTGCGGAACAGGTTGCCGTCCATGTGGCGGGTGGGCGGCATGTACTTGACGGGACAGTCAGGGAACAGCTCCCGCGTCAGCTGCGCCTGGGCCCACTCGTACAGCAGCCCGTTGCGCACCGGGACGTCGATCTCGAACGCATCGCCGAGCGCGATCTGGGCGTCCGGCACGCCCGATTCGCGGGCGAGCTGGTAGTTGATGAACTGCGAGGCGGTCACCGAGGGGGCCGCCTCGAGTGCGTCGGCGGTGCGCAGGTAGTTGTCCTCGCCGGTGTTGATCACCACCCCGAAGAAGCCGTTGATCATCCGCGAGATCCGCTGGTCGATCAGTCCCCGCACGATGTTGATGTCGCGGTAGAGGATCCCGTAGAGGGCGTCGTTGACCATGTTGTCGAAGCCCTCCCAGGCGCCCATCATCGCGATCTCCGACATACACAGTCCCGAGCAGAAGCTCGACAGGCGGACGTAGCGGCCGTGCTGCTCGGACCACTCGTCCATCGCCTCGCGCATGATCCGGAAGTTCGCCTGGGTCGCGAACGTGCCTCCGTACCCCTCCGTGGTGGGGCCGAACGGTACGTAGTCGAGCAGGCTCTGGGCGGTGGAGCGGATGACCGCGATGATGTCCCCGCCGGCCTCCGCCACGGCCTTGGCGTGGACGACGTCCTCGTACACGTCGCCGGTCGCGGTCAGCACGTAGCGCAGCGGAGCGAGCGTGTCGCCGAGGCGCTGGCGCATCGCCCTGCGCTCCTCGAAGCGGGCGTTGATCTCACCGATCCGCGCCGCGCACTCCTCGTTCACGCGCTCGCGGATCACCTGCTCCTCGGCCGGGTCGAGGCCGAGAAGGTCGAGCTCGCCGGCGCTCACGCCTTCGGCGATCTGCTGGGGGGAGCGCTGCGTCTGCAGCATCGCGTTGCCCAGCCAGTAGGCGATCCCCCGTTCGAGTCCTCCGCGCGCGGCCACGTGCTCGACGAGCACGTTGGGGAGCGGCACCTCCAGCTCGTCCGCTCCGTCCACCCCGAGCAGGCGCGTCACGCTGCGCTCCACCGACACGGTGGTGCGCGAGGAGATGTGCTCGAACACGTCCTCGGCGATGCGCTTGGCGGCCTGCCGGCAGGCGCTCACCACGCCCGGGTCCAGGCCCAGCTTGGAGGTGCTCATGAGATGTCCCTGACGATCGGAAAGGGGATCACCTCGCGCAGCGTGTCGCGTTCGGTGAGGATCATCACCAGGCGGTCGACGCCCATCCCCCCGCCGGCGGTGGGGGAGTAGCCGTACTCGATCGCCCGCGCGTATTCCTCGTCGTTGGGGTGGGGGACGTCGGCGTCGTCGATCATGCGCCGCTGGCGCTGGTCCACGAACCGCTGCCACTGGTCCACTGGATCGTTCAGCTCCGTGTCCCCGCTGACGAGCTCGACGCCGCCGATCACCGCGTCGAAGTGCTCGGCCAGCTCCGGGTGCACGGGGTGGCGCTTGGTGATCGGGAACGGCTCGAGCGGGAAGTCGAACACGTGCGTGGGCTGGTTGATGGTGTGCTCGATGTGCTTGGTGTAGATGTCCGCCACGAGCTCGGCCCAGGTCGCGTTCGGGTCGACCGGCCCGTCGAGCACCTCCGCGAGCTGGTTGGCGTCCGACTCCATGAAGTCCACGCCGGTGCGCTCGAGGATCAGCTCGCGCATCGTTACGCGCCGCCACGGCTCGGCGAGGTCGATCGTCTCGCCGTTGCGCTGGATCGTGGTACGGCCGAGCGCGCGCTGGGCGACGTCGCGGAACATCTCTTCGGTCGCCGTGGCCACGTCGTAGTAATCGGCATAGGCCATCATGAACTCGATGATCGTGAACTCGGGGCTGTGCTTCGGGGAGATCCCCTCGTTGCGGAACACCTTGCCCATGTCGTAGACGTTCTCCATGCCGCCC
>DATJBO010000005.1:0-2192 GCA_035515315.1 Solirubrobacteraceae bacterium | reverse complement strand
CACGTTCGGGCTGTTGGGCATCAGCACGACCTCCTCGGCGGCAACGGCGTGCACGCCGGCGAGCAGGTCGTAGGTCGAGGGGTTCATCGTCGCTCCCCCGTCGACCGTGGCCACGCCCAGCTCGGCGAACAGCTCGCGCACGCCGTCGCCGTTGACGACCGCCACCGCCCCGCAGCGCGGCGGGGGATCGCCCGCCGGCGTGTGGGCGTGGGCGCCGGCGCCCTCGGCCGTCGTCGTCGAGCCGTTGGCGGCGGCCCGCTCCGAGCCCGTGGCCACGCGCGCGTCGCGCTCGGCGACCTGCACGCGCATGTCGGCCACGTCCAGGCGCGAGACCTCGCCGACCCCGTCGAACACCGCCGTCGCCCGCTCCGGATCGTCGGTGTGGAGGTGGATCTTGATCGTGCTCTCGTCGCCGACCACCAGCACGGAGTCGCCCAGCAGCTCGAGCGCGGCGGTGAAGCTCTCGGCCCGCAGCCCGCTGCCCGTGACCGCGAAGTTGGTGCAGAAGCGGTAGGTGCCGGAGGTGTGCTGGGGATGGGTGATGCGCGCCGGGCGGTGGTGTTCGAGCGGCGGCGGGTCCTCCCCGCGCAGCGCTGCCACGACGCCGGCGAACATGATCGTCAGCCCGTAGCCGCCGGCGTCGACGACGCCCGCGTCGCGGAGGGGGGCGAGCAGCTGCGGCCCGCGCCTGACCGAATCCTCCCCCGTTGAGACGGCGTGCTCGAGCGCGGCGGCGATCATCGCGTCCTGGGTCTCGGGGGCCGTGCCCGGCTCCAGGCGCGTGCTCTCGCTGGTGTGGGCGAGGTCGGTGACGATCCGGTGGGCCATCTCGCGGGCCACCGTGAGGATCGTGCCCTCGGCCGGTTCGCGCACCGACGAGTACGCGCGATCGGCGGCGCGTGCGAGGGCGGCGCCGATCAGGGTCGCGTCGATCAGCTGTCCGGGACGACTGGCGAGCTCCTCGGCGGCCCCCCTGATCAGCTGCGAGAGGATCACCCCGGAGTTGCCGCGGGCCCCCAGCAGGGCGGCGCGCGCCACCGAGTGCACGATCTCCTCGCGTCCGATCTCGTCGACGGTGCGGTGCTCGTTGGCCGCCTGCAGGCGGTCGAGCTCGTCGAGCACCGAGCGCAGCGTCAGCGCCATGTTGTCCCCCGTGTCGCCATCGGCGACGGGGAACACGTTCAGGTCGTTGACCTCCTGCCGGCGGGACTCCAGATGCGCCAGCGCGCCCGCGACGGCGGCCCGGAAACGGACCAGGTTGGTGTCGGTCACGCCCGACACGTCTATCACCTTCGGGAGACCTCGCCCCGGCCGGTGGCGTTAGGCGGCCTTGGTGACCTTGCCGGCTTTCAGGCAGCGGGTGCAGACGTACACGCGCCGCGGCGCCCCGTCGACCATGATCCGCACCTTCTGCAGGTTGGGGTCGAAGCGGCGCTTGGTGGCGACCATCGAGTGGCTGCGGCTCTGGCCGAACGCCGGCCCCTTCTTGCAGCTGTGACAGACCTTGGCCATGTGGGCCAGTCTAGAGGCTCGCGACGTCCGCCCGCAGCGCCGCCATGCGCATCACGGCCTCGGCGGCGTGGCGGCCCTGGTCGCGCTTGCCCCCGCCGGCCCGCGCGAGCGCCTGCTCCATCGTCTCGCAGGTGAGCACGCCGAACGCACACGGGACGCCGGTGTCGAGCTGCACGCGCATGATGCCCGCGGCCGCCTGCTCGCAGACGAACTGGTAGTGGTCGGTCTCCCCCCGGATCACCGCGCCGAGGCACGCGATGCCCGCGAAGCGCCCGCTGGCGGCGGCGTAACGGGCCGCCAGCGGCAGCTCGAACGCGCCGGGGACTTCGAGCAGGGCCACGTTCCCGGCGCCGGCCTCCTCGAAGGCGCTGCGGGCGCCGGCCTCCAGGCGCGCGGAGAGCTCCTCGTAGAAGCGCCCGACAGCGATCGCGAAGCGATCGCTCACCGCTGCCCGCTCACCGCTGGCCGCACCTCACCGCTGCCCCCGCTCGCGCGCGCGTTCGTGGAGCAGCTGCTCGTCGAGGTTCAGGCCCTGGTGGTGGAGCGTGTGGCCCATCCGCTGGGCCTTGGTGCGCAGGTACTCCTGGTTGTGCTCGTTGGGGGCGTGCTCGATCGGGAGCTGGCCGCTGACCGACAGCCCGTAGCCCTCGAGCCCGCGGATCTTCTTCGGGTTGTTGGTG
>DATJBO010000004.1:0-2425 GCA_035515315.1 Solirubrobacteraceae bacterium | reverse complement strand
TACGCGATCCACTACCGCAACCGCAAGACCTGCGAGGAGATGCTGCGCATCGACCCCCGCGAGCGCGAGGGCGGGCCGGTGTCGATCCAGCTGTTCGGGGAGGACCCCGCGATGATGCGCTCGGCGACGGGCTACGTGGCCGGCATCGGAGCCGACGCCATCGACATCAACATGGGGTGCCCCGTGGCGAAGGTCGCCAAGACCGGCGCCGGGGCGGCCCTGCTGGACGACCCGGACCGCGCCGTGGCGGTCGCCCGCGCGGCCGTCGAGGGCGCCCGCGAGGCACGGCCCTCGACACCCCCGCCGGTGACCGCGAAGCTGCGCTCGGGGATGCGTGCCGGCGACACGAGCGGCTTCGAGCTGGCCCACCGCCTGGTGGCCGAGGCGGGGATCGCCGCGGTCGCCTTCCACGCCCGTCCGGCATCCGTCCAGCACAAGGGCACCCCCGACTACGAGCTGGTCGCCGCGCTGGCGCGCGCCCTGCCCGCCCCGGTGATCCTGACCGGCGGCCTGAACGAGGCGCACGAGGTCCGTGCGGCGTTCCGCGCGACGGGGGTCGCGGCCGTGATGCTGGCCCGCGGAGCGCTCGGCAACCCCTGGCTGTTCCGCGAGCTGCTGACCGGCGAGGAGCACCGCCCGAGCCCCGAGGAGGTCCGCCACGAGCTCGAGTGGACGATGGCCCGCGCCCGCGAGCACCTCGGTCCCGAGCGCGCCGCTCGCTACGCGCGCAAGTTCTACCCGTGGTTCGTGGAGCGGCTCGGGCTCGGTCCCGAGCGGGCGCGGGAGCTGCAGGAGGAGCTCCAGCGGGCCCCCACGCTCGAGCACGCGCGGGCCCTGCTGGAGGATGCGATGCAGCCCGCGCAGGCCCCCGCCTGAACGACCCCCGCCCCGCCCGGGGGCCGCCCGTGGGGGCGCTATACTGCTGCGCCGCCGAAAGGGCCCAGCGGCCGGCCTGCCCCGTTCGCAAGAGCGGGGTTTTTGCGTCCCCGCCGCAGGCGCAACACTCGCTAGCGAGGCTCGAATGCCGAAGGACGTAATCCTCACCCCCGAAGGCCTGCAGAAGCTCAAAGACGAACTCGACGTGCTCCAGACGGAGAAGCGGCGCGAGGTCGCCGAGCGGATCAAGGAGGCCCGCGAGTTCGGCGACATCGCAGAGAACTCCGAGTACGACGACGCCAAGAACGAGCAGGCGATGCTCGAGAGCCGCATCGCCCAGCTGCAGGAGAAGCTGCGGATGGCGAGCGTGATCGAGGCCAAGGACCTGTCCACCGACGTGGTCCAGATCGGCTCGGTGGTGCACGTCAAGGACGAGAAGACCGGCAAGTCGGTGAAGTACACGATCGTCGGCTCGGCCGAGGCCAAGCCCGACCAGCACAAGCTCTCCAACGAGTCCCCGGTGGGGCGCGCCCTGCTCGGCCACAAGCGCAACGACATCGTCGCCGTGAAGGTTCCGCGCGGCCCCGCGCGCAAGCTCAAGATCACCAAGATCGACGTCGGCCTCGAGTAGGCTCGCGCCTGGCATGGGCGCATCCGAGCAGCCGCCAGCGGCCGGCGAGGCGGGACGTCACGGGCTGGCGGAGCTGATCCAGGAGCGGCGCACCAAGGCGCAGCGCCTGCGCGAGTCCAACGCCCAGGACTTCCCCTACGAGTTCCCCGACGTCGAGCCGATCGAGCGCGTGCTCGCCGAGTACCAGGGGCTGGCGACCGGCGAGGAGACCGAGGACCACCACCGCGTCGCCGGGCGCATCCTGGCGATCCGCCGCGGCGGGCGCGCCGCGTTCCTGGACCTCGTCGACCGCACCGCCAAGATCCAGCTGCACGCCCGCCAGGACGTGCTCGGCAAGGACGCCTTCAAGCGCCTGACGACGCTCGACAGCGGCGATCTGATCGGGGTCGACGGCGCCCCTCTGCGCAGCCGCCACGGCGAGCTGACGCTGCGGGTGGACTCCTTCCGGGTGCTCGCCAAGGCGCTGCGCCCGCCGCCGGAGAAGCACCACGGGCTCAGCGACGTCGAGACCCGCCTGCGCCGTCGCGAGCTCGACCTGATCGCCAACGAGCCGACCCGCAGGCTGTTCGTGGACCGCGCCCGGATCATCTCGGCGCTGCGGGGCTACCTCGACGAGAGCGGCTTCGTGGAGGTCGAGACGCCGGTGCTGCAGCCGCTCTACGGCGGGGCCCTGGCGCGGCCGTTCACGACCCACCACAACGCTCTGAACCGCGACCTGTACCTGCGGATCGCCACCGAGCTGTACCTCAAGCGGCTGCTGGTGGGCGGGCTCGAGCGGGTCTACGAGCTCGGCAAGGACTTCCGCAACGAGGGGGTCTCGACCAAGCACAACCCCGAGTTCACGATGGTCGAGTGGTACGAGGCCTACGCCGACTACCGGCGGGAGGCCGAGCGCCTGCAGGAGATCGTCGCCCGCGC
>DATJBO010000003.1:0-27106 GCA_035515315.1 Solirubrobacteraceae bacterium | reverse complement strand
CCTCGTGCGCCGCAACGTGCTCGCGCTCTCCGGCCGCGCGGTCGAGGCCTCGGGCGACGTGGACGTGCTGCTGCTCGACAAGACCGGGACGATCACGATCGGCAACAGGCTCGCCTCGGAGTTCATCCCGATGCCGGGCGTTCCCGAGTCGGAGCTCGCCGAGGTCGCCCAGCTGGCCTCGCTCGCGGACGAGACGCCGGAGGGTCGCTCGATCGTCGTGCTGGCCAAGCAGTACGGGATCCGCGAGCACGACATGGCCGCGCTGCATGCCGAGTTCGTCCCGTTCACCGCCCAGACGAGGATGAGCGGCGTGGACCTCGACGGACGCAGGATGCGCAAGGGAGCGGGCGACGCGATCGTCGAGATGATCCGCCGCGAAGGCGGCGCCCCGCCGCCCGAGCTGGAAGCCGAGCTTGAACGGATCGGCCGCGAGGGCGGGACCCCGCTGGCGGTGGCTCGCGACAACCAGGTGCTCGGCGTGGTGTACCTGAAGGACACGGTCAAGGAGGGCATGAAGGCGCGTTTCGAGCACCTTCGAGCGATGGGCATCACGACGGTGATGGTCACCGGCGACAACCGCCTCACGGCGGCCAAGATCGCCGAAGAGTCGGGCGTGGACGACTTCCTGGCCGAAGCCACCCCCGAGCGCAAGCTCGACCTGATCCGCGAGCAGCAGCAAGAGGGCCGTCTCGTGGCGATGACCGGGGACGGCACCAACGACGCGCCGGCACTTGCGCAGGCGGACGTGGGCGTAGCCATGAACACGGGCACCCAGGCGGCCCGGGAGGCGGGCAACATGGTCGACCTCGACTCCAACCCGACGAAGCTGATCGAGATCGTCGAGGTGGGCAAGCAGCTGCTGATCACTCGCGGCTCGCTGACGACCTTCTCGATCGCCAACGATGTCGCCAAGTACTTTGCGATCCTCCCGGCCATCTTCATCGCGACCTACGCCACGAGCCCGGGAGGCAAGGGGCCGTTGCACGTGCTCAACGTGATGGATCTCGGCTCCCCGCGCTCGGCGATCGTGTCCGCGATCATCTTCAACGCGCTCGTGATCCCCCTCCTGATCCCGCTGGCCCTGAAGGGCGTGCGCTACCGGCCGATCGGCGCGACCGCCCTGCTCCGGCGCAACCTGCTGATATATGGGTTCGGCGGGATCATCGCGCCGTTCGTCGGAATCAAGCTGATCGACCTGATAGTCCATAACCTGCTGGGAGGATGACCCCAGACCCCCCGGCTCCCGCCAGCCATCCCCGGTGGTGAACGGGGACCTCGTGATCCGATGAACGAGGACCTCGCGACCCGCACCGAGGCGCCGTCCGGCGCCGGCGGCGCCTCACGGGCGGGGCGCCTGAAGGTCTTCATCGGAATGGCAGCGGGGGTCGGCAAGACCTACCAGATGCTGCTCGAGGGTCACGCCGAACAGGAGGCCGGCCGCGATGTCGTGGTGGGCTTCCTAGAGACGCACGGCCGTGCGGAGACCGCGAGGCTGGCCCAGGGCCTGCCGATGATCCCCAGGCGCCGTGTCAGCTATCGCGAGACGGTGATCGAAGAGATGGACCTGCCCGCGGTCCTGCACAGGGAACCCGAACTGTGCCTGATCGACGAGCTCGCGCACACCAACGCGCCGAGCGTCGAGCACCTCAAGCGCTACGAAGACGTCGAGGACGTGCTCGCCGCCGGGATCGACGTCCTCTCGACGGTCAACGTCCAGCATCTGGAGTCGCTCAACGACCAGGTCACCGAGCTGTCCGGGATCCGCGTGCGCGAGACGATCCCGGACGCGGTCGTCGCGCGCGCGGACGAGGTGGTGCTGGTGGACCTCACCCCCGAGGCGCTGCTCGACCGCCTGCGCGCCGGCAAGGTGTACCCGCGCGAGCGCATCGACGCGGCGCTCAACAACTTCTTCCGCATCGAGAACCTCTCGGCGCTGCGCGAGGTGGCGCTGCGTCAGGTCGCCCAGGAGGTGGGCGCCAAGCGCCGCCCGACCGAAGTCATCTCCTCGCGCGAGGAGAGCCTCGCCGAGGGCACCCCACAGGCGATCGGGGAGCGGCTGCTGGCGCTGGTGGAGCCCTACCCCGGCTCGCAGCGGCTGGTGCGGCGGGCGTGGCGCTCGGCGCAGCGGCTGAACGCCGATCTCGACCTGCTGTGGGTGCGCAGGCCCGGCCAGCGGCTGGAGGACGACAACGAACGCTCGCTGAGCGCGTTGCGCCAGCTCGCTGCGATCCTGGGGGCGAAGATGTACGAGGAGGAAGCGGACGACGTCGCCGCGGCCGTGGCGGACTTCGCCGCCCGTCACGGCACGACGTACATCCTGCTCGGCCGTTCCCGCATCCCGCGCGGGCTCGCGCGTCTGCGCACGCCGCTTCCCCAGCGCCTGATGGCGCGGCTGCCGGGCGTCGACGTGCGGATCGTCGCCGACCGCGCGGCCCGCCAGAACGGCGAGGCGCGGATCGCCGACCCGGGGGTCGTGTGAGCCCGCTGGCCGTCGTGCTGATCGTGATCGCCGGGGTGCTGGTCGGGGTCGCCGCCGGCTACTGGTTGCCGCCCCACGGCCGGCGCTCGCGGCGCGCCGCCCCGACCGCCGTCAGGCGGATCCTGCTGCCCTTCACCGGGCAGGCGATCTCGCGGCGCTCTTTCGAGGCGGCCGTGCGGCTCGCGAAGGCGGAGAACGCCGTGATCATGCCCGCGTTCCTGGCGAGCGTGCCGATGAACCTGCCGCTCGACACCGCCCTGCCGGCCCAGTGCGGGCGCGGGATGCCGCTGCTCGAGGCAATCGAGCAGCGGGCCATGGCCCAGGGCGTCCCGGTCGACTCGCGGGTCTCGCGCGGACGCTCCTCGCGGGATGCGCTGCGCAAACTGATCGAATCGGAGCACTTCGACCGCATCATCGTGTCGGCCGACGAAGACCCCCATTCCGGCCTCAGCTACGAGGACCTGCGCTGGATGCTCGAGCGCGTTCCCGCCGAGATCATGATCCTCAGGCCGGCCCCGGAGGACACCCGTCGCATCTCGCTGGAGGCCGTCGGAGGGCACTTCTAGCGGGTATCCTTCCGGCCGGGTGAGCCGGGAAGTCTGGTCGGCGGACAGCAGCCTGCCCGCAGGAATGGTTCGCGACCTCAGCCCATCCTCCCGCCGCACCCGCCCCCGCCCGCGGCGACGCTTCGCCGGGCTGTAGGGCGTGCCGCGGCTGTCCGCCTATAGGCGCGAAGCGCTGCGCACGAACCTGTGGCTCGTGCCGACGGTGCTGATCGGGCTGGTCGTCGCCCTGTTCGCCGGCACCTACGCGCTCGACCGTGCCGCCCACGACGAAGCGTGGCATCTCCCGGCGTTCGTGATCAGCGGCAGCGCGGACGCCGCCAGGCAGATCCTGACCGCGATCGCGGCGGCGGTGATCACCGTCGTGACGCTGGTGTTCTCGATCACGATCGTGACGCTGACGCTGGCCTCCACCCAGTTCGGGCCCCGGATGTTGCGCAACTTCATCCGCGACCGGGTCACGCAGCTGACCCTCGGCGGCTTCGTGGCGACGTTCGTGTACGCGATCCTCGCGCTCGTCTCGATCGGCCCGAGCAGTCACGGGGAATTCGTCCCGCACATCTCGATCACGGTCACGATGGCTCTGGTCGTGATCGACGTCGCCCTGCTGGTCGTGTTCATCGACCACATCGCCACCTCGATCCAGTTGCCCCAGGTGATCGGCAGCATCGCCGCAGACCTCGCCCACGCGCTCGAGGCCGAGGCCGACGATCGGGAGCCGACGGGCTCGAAGGCCGGGCCCTCGCTCGGGGAGATGGTCGTCCGTCTCGACGAGGAGAGCACCACCGTGCGTGCCCCCCGCACGGGCTACCTGCAGTACGTGAGCATGCCGGCGCTGATCGCGATCGCGGCGAGCCGTCGCGCCGTCATCAGGCTGCTGCACAGGCCCGGGCACTTCCTCGTCGAGGGGGAGCCGCTGGCGGAGGTGTGGCCGCCGGACGCGGCCGAACGCGTGACGATCGCGCTCGGCGGCGCCCACGCCACCGGTCCCTACCGGACGCTCGCGCAGGACCCGTCGTTCGCGGTCGACCAGCTGGTGGAGATCGCGATCAGGGCCCTCTCACCGGCGGTGAACGACACCTTCACCGCACTCACCTGCATCGACTGGCTCGGGGACGGGCTCGGCAAAGTCGTCGACCGGCCGCGTCCTGCCTCCGTCCATCGCGACCCCACCGGCCACGTGCGGGTGATCACGGTCACCGTCAGCTCACAGCGACTCATCGAACGCGCCCACGAGAAGATCCGCCAGGCCAGCCGGGGCATGCCGGCCGTGATGATCCGCCAGCTCGCCTCGCTGTCGAAGATCATGGCCCGCACCCACACCGCCGAGGAGCGCGAGTTCCTGTTGCGGGAAGCCGACATGATCCTCCGCGCCTGCGAAGAGTCGGTGCCCGAGCCCCACGACCGGGCCGCGGTGCGCCGCCGCTACGAAGCGGTCAGGGACGCCTACGCCGCGCTCGAAGGGGTGGTCGGCTGAGCGGCGCCCCGCTGCCGGCGCGCGAGCCAGCGGATCCCCGGGATCTCGCTCGCGCCGTGCACGAGGATCGAGCAGAACACGGCGAGCGCGGCGAGGTCGAAGATGCGCTCCGCACCGCGCACGTTCCTGGACAAGACCAGCAGCGAGAACGTGATCGTGGCGACGCCCTTCGGCCCGAACCAGGACATGAAGACCCGGTCGACGCGGGGGACGCTGGTGCCCGCCAGCGCGGTGAAGATCGCGAGCGGCCTGGCCAGCAGCAACGTGCCCGCGACCACCCCCGCGCCGGCCCACCCGTCGAGCAGCAGCTCGTGGACCGTGAACAGCGAGCCGAACACGGCGAACACGCCGAGCTTGACGATCTCGACCACCTCCCCGCCGCGGTCGGCGAAAGACGACCGCAGGTCGGCCCGGCGGTTGCCGATCACGATCGCCGCGACGAACACCGCGATGAACCCGTTGCCCCGCGGCGGCACCACCGTGAGCCCGTACGTGGCGAACGCCAGCCCCAAGCTGTAGAGCGCCTTCTGGCGGCCCGGGATCGCGCTGCCCCGGGCGGCCCCGCGCGGCATCAGCAGCGAGCCGATGACCCCGCACACCAGCCCGAACACCAGCCCGAGGCCCACGTCCTGCAGCACGAAGTGCCACCACACGAAGTCGCTGTTGCCCGCTTCCAGCGCGGCCGCGAATGCGAGCACGGCCGGGAGTGCCAGCCCGTCGTTGAGGCCCGACTCGAGGTTGAGCGTGTGGCGCACGAGCGCCGGCACCCGCTCGTCGGTCACCACGCGCGAGGACAGCACCGGGTCGGTCGGCGAGAGCAGGGCTCCGAGTAGGAAGGATTCGGTCCAGTCGAGCCCGACCAGCGCACGTGTCAGCAACGCCACCGCGATCGCCGTGATCGGCATGCCCACGGCAAGGTGCCGTAGTGGCACCTGCCAGTGGCCGCGCAGCAGCTCGGCCTCGACCTCCAGCCCGTCGCGGAACAGGATCACGATCAGGGCCACCGCCGCGAGCCCGCTCACGAAGCCCGAGTCGGCGTGGAAGGTGAGGATCCCCAGTTCGCCGAGCACGAAGCCCGCGAGCACGTACACGGCCGCCAGCGAGAGGATGCTGCGCCGCGCCAGGCCGGACACGAGCGCTCCGAGTACCAGCAGCCCGCCGAGCGTGGCCGCGCCGGTCTGAAAGGAGGTCACCCCCGTAGCCTTCCACGGCTACTGGGCGGGACCGCGCCGCCCTAGCCTGAAAGGAACGTTGCGGGCGGCCCGCAACCGGCGTGGGGCGGCCGGGGTGTGTTCTACGATCGGAGCTTCGCGCGGTCCCCGGGCCGCGCTCCCGCTCCGCCCCCTATCCCCAAGGATGATGCCCAACCGACGCCTATCGCATCCGCGCCTGCCCAGGCGCCTGTCCGCCGTGGCCGCCACGATCGCCCTGCTCGGCGCAGCCCTCTGGCTGCTTCCCGCCAGCGCCGGGGCCGGTGGCCCGCGGGCGCACGCCGCGTCCGGCTACATCACGGGCATCGGCGACGAGCACGTGTCGATGTTCAGCGAGCCGATCTACCAGCGCCTGCACACCAAAATCGTGCGCTACATCGCGCCGTATGACGCCGTCAGGCACAAGGACTCGCTGTCGCTCGCGACCGCCTTCATCCGCTCGGCCGAACTGGACCACCAGCAGGTCCTGGTCGCCTTCTACCACTCCGAGCACACCCCCACCGTGCTGCCGAGCGTCGGCACCTATCAGCACGACGTCGAACAATTCATCAAGCGCTTCCCTCACGTCCGCCAGTACCAGTCGTGGGACGAGTCCAACCGCGGCAACGTCCCCCACGCGTTCTCGAGCCCGTCGGCGGCCGCCGCCGCGCGCTACTACCAGGCGATGCTGCGCGTCTGCCACGGCTGCACCGCAATCGGGCTCGACGTGCTGGACGCGCAGAACATCATCCCGACGCTCGCCTACATCTCCGAATTCAAGCGCGAGATCCGCCGCCTCCACACGGTCATGCCCTCGATCTGGGGGCTGCACAACTACTCCGACATCAACCGCATGCAGAGCTGGCGCACCCGTCAGCTCGTGCGTGCGCTGGGCGGTCAGGTGTGGCTCACCGAGACCGGTGGGCTGGTCAAATTCTCGGGCTCGGGCTCCTTCACCAACGTCCACGGCGCCGGGCTGCGCCGCGCGGCCAAAGTGCTCAAGTACATGTTCGCCGTGGCCGCTGAGATCCCGCAGGTCAAGCGGCTGTACATCTACGACTGGACGGGTGGAACCTCCAGCACGCGCTTCGACGCCGGGCTCACCAACTCGCACAACCAGCCACGCGAAGGCTATGCCGTGGTCTGCCGGACGCTCCACGCCAGCGGCTGCAGCGTGAAGCTCGCCCACAACTGACCGGCGGAGCCGGAGGCGGCTTCTTGTCGGTAGCGCTCGTCACCGGTGCCAGTCGCGGGATCGGGCGGGCGATCGCCCTGCGCCTGGGCGAGCAGGGCCACGACGTGGCCGTCGGCTACTCCAGGCGCCGCGAGCAGGCCGAGCAGGTGGCCGGGGAGCTCGCCGCGCTCGGACGGCGCTCGATGACCGTCGGTGGCGATCTCGGCGACCCCGCCGCCCCCGCGCGGATCGTCGCGGAGGTCGAGGGCCGGCTCGGCGGGGTGGAGATCCTGGTGGCCAACGCCGGCATCGGCAGCGCACCCACCGGCGCCCTGGAGATCGAGCTGGCCAACTGGGAACGCACCCTGGCCGTCAACCTCACGGCCCCGTTCCTGCTGGCCCAGCGGGCGTTCGCGGGGATGCTCGAGCGCGGCTACGGGAGGATCGTGTTCCTGTCCTCGGTGGCGGCCTACACCGGCGGGCTGATCGGCGCCCACTACGCCGCCTCGAAGGCGGGGCTGCACGGGCTGGCCCACAGCCTCGCCCGCCAGGGCGCCGCTCACGGGGTGACCGTCAACGTGATCGCCCCGGGCCTCGTGGACACCGACATGATGCCCGCCGATCCGGCCGTGCGCGAGCAGCTCGCCGCCAGCAGGGCCGTCGGGCGGCTGGGCAGCGTCGAGGAGGTCGCAGACCTGGTCGCGGCGGTGGTCGCGAACGCCTACCTGAGCAACCAGTCGATCGTGATCGACGGCGGGACGCTTCCCACCTAGCCACCGTGGCCGGGCTCGACGCGGTCGTTCTCGGCGCCGGGGTGATCGGGCTGACGAGCGCCGTGCGGATGGCCGAGGCGGGCCTGGCGGTGGAGTGCTGGACGGCCGAGCCCCCGGCACGGACGACCTCCCGCGTGGCTGGCGCCCTGTGGGCGGGCTCGCCGCTCGCCGGCGCCGACGGGCGGCTGACGCGCTGGGCGCGGGCCTCGCTCGACGCGTTCGGGGAGCTGGCCGGCGAGCAGTCGAGCGGGGTGCGCGTGGCCCACGGGGTGGTGGCCTCGCGCCACGGCGCCGGCGAGCCCCCGCAGATGTTCCCCGGGGTGCCCATGCGCACCGCCGCGCCGCCGGACGGGTTCGTGTCCGCGTTCGAGCTCGACGCGCCCCTGATCGACATGCCACGCTACCTCGAGTACCTCCACGGCCGACTGCTCCGGGCGGGCGCCGCGATCCGCAGCCGGCGCGTGCGCTCGCCGGCGGAGCTCGCCGGGCACGCGCCGCTGGTCGTCAACTGCAGTGGCCTCGGGTCCCGAGAGCTGCTGCCCGACGCCTCGATGGAGCCGGTCCGCGGCCAGCACGTGGTGGTCGAGAACCCCGGCCTCGAGGACTTCTTCATCGAGGACCGCGGCGCACAGGAGTGGGCCTGCTGGTTCCCCCACGGTGCGCGCGTCGTGCTGGGAGGCGTCGCCCAGCCCGGCGCCGTCGACCCCATGCCCGACCCCGTCGTGTCCGCGGGCATCGTCGCGAGGTGCGCCGCCGTCGAGCCGCGGCTGGCCGGCGCCCCGGTGCTCGAGGAGCTGGTCGGGCTGCGCCCGTCGCGACCGTGGGTGCGCCTGGAGGCACAGGCGCTGGGGGACACGCGCTGGGTGCACAACTACGGCCACGGCCGCAGCGGCGTGAGCCTGTCGTGGGGCTGCGCCGAGGAGGTGCTGCGGATCGTCGACGCGATGCCGGCCGGAGGATCCTCCCGGCGCGCCGGTCGATCCCCCGGATCCCGTTAGGCTGGGCCGCGAGCGCGTGGACCTCGCCGATTACACAGCCTGCGACGCGACCGAGCTGAGGCGCCTGATGGTCGCCGGCGAGGTGGACGCGGGACAGGTTCGCGAGGCGGCGCTGCGGGCGATCGCGGCGGTCGAGCCCCGCCTGAACGCGGTTGTCGGCGGCCCGTACGAGGATGCCCCGACCGTCGGGGACGGACCGTTCGCGGGGGTGCCGTTCGCGGTCAAGGACACGCTCCCGGAGTCGGGCCGGCGGCTCGGGTTCGGCAGTCGCCTGCTCGACGGCTACATGGCCCGCCGCGAGGCGACCCTCGCGGAGCGCTTTCGCAATGCCGGCCTGGTCTCGCTGGTGCGCACCGCCACGCCCGAGTTCGCGTTCAACATCGACACGGCTCCGGCCGTCAACGGAGCGACGCTCAACCCGTGGGACCCGGCCCGCAGCCCTGGCGGCTCGAGTGGGGGCACGGCGGCGCTGGTGGCCGCCGGTGCGCTGCCGATGGGCCACGGCAACGACGGCGGCGGGTCGATCCGGATCCCCGCCGCCTGGTGCGGGCTGGTGGGGCTCAAGCCGTCGCGGGGCCGTGTCCCGATCGGACCGGCGGTGGGGGAGGCCGTGAGCGGCTTCGCTCACGAGTTCGCGCTCACCCGCACCGTCCGCGACTGCGCCGCGCTGCTGGACGCGGTCAGCGGCCCGGCACCCGGCGATCGCTACTACGTGGCCGACCCGCCGGAGCCGTTCGCGACGTCGCTGGGCCGCGAGCCGGCGCCGCTGCGGGTGGCCGGCTGCACGAGCTCCCCGTTCGGGATGCCCGTCGATCCGCACGTGTGCTCGGCGGTGGAGGAGACGCTGCGGGTCCTCGAGCAGATGGGCCACCACGTGGTCGAGTCCTGCCCCCCCGTCGAGGAGCGGCGGATGCGCGACTGCCTGGAGACGATCTGGTCGGTCGACCTTGCCGGTCTGGCGGCGACGTTCGCGCGGATCGGCGGCGTCGAGGCGCCGGCGGAGGCCGTCGAGGCGGCTTCCCGGGCGTGCATCCGCCGCGGACGCGAGATCGGCGCGCTCGAGCTCGAAGCCACGGCCGCCAGCGTGAACCACTTCTCGCGCCGGTGGGGCTCCTTTCTGGAGGAGCACCAGCTGTTCGTGTGTCCAACCACTCCCGCGACGGCACTCCCGTCGGGCGCGCCCGACCAGGCGGACGAGCGCGTCGACACGGCCGGCGGCTGGATCGACGCGGTGTTCGCGCCGAGCCCGTTCACCCCGCTGGCCAACCTCACCGGCCAGCCCGCTGTCTCCCTCCCGCTCGGCCAGACGCCCGACGGCATGCCGATCGGCGTGATGCTGACCGCCCAGACGCTCCGCGAGGACCTCCTGCTCGCGGTCGCGGCGCAGCTCGAGCAGGCGATGCCCTGGGCCGAACGCCGCCCGCAGGTCCACGCGTCGGCACCGGTGAGCTGACCGCGCGTGAGCAGCTGACCGCGCGCGAGCAGCCGCCGGCGGCAACCGGCGAGGCGCGGCGCGGCGGCGGCTAGGCTGGGTGGGAGCCGCGCGCTGCGATGCACCGTCCCCACGGTGCGGAAGGCACGCCGCGCAGCGACCGCAACCCCCACCCAGGTACGCCAGGAGTCAAGGCATGCTGAAGCTCGCCCGCTGGTGCGCTACGCACCGCCGCCTCGTCGTCGTCGCGTGGATCGTCGTGCTGCTCGGCGCTCTCGGTGTGTCCTCCGCGGCCGGGACCAGCTACGACGACGGCTTCTCGCTCCCGGGCACCGACTCCCAGCGCGCCTCGGACCTGCTCTCGGGGGGGTTCTCGGCGCAGGCCGGCGACCACGACCAGATCGTCTTCCACACGCGGGCCGGCACGCTCACGCGGCCCGTGGCGCGGGCGCGCGTGCAGGGGATCCTCGCGAGGGTGGCGCGGCTGCCCCATGTCGACTCCGTGGTCAGCCCCTACAGCAGCGGCTCGCACGCGATCTCGAGCGACGGGACGATCGGCTTCGCGACCGTGAACTTCGACGAGCGGGCGAACGCCCTCTCCAACTCCGCCGTCAAGCGCGTGATCGCCACCGCGCGCGCCGGCGCCAGCCCGTCGCTGCAGGTCGAGCTGGGCGGGCCGGCGGTCGAGCAGGCGACCAACGGGTCGGTGGGCTACACGTTCGTCGTCGGGGTCGGGGCGGCGATCGTGGTGCTGCTGATCAGCTTCGGCTCGCTGCTCGCGATGGGGCTGCCGATTGCCACCGCGCTGCTGGGACTGGGCACCGGCTTCGGGCTGATCGGGCTGCTGAGCCAGGTGATGGCGATGCCGGACTTCGCCGGCGAGCTGGCGCTGATGATCGGGCTGGGCGTGGGGGTCGACTACGCGCTGTTCATCCTCACGCGCTACCGGGAGGCCTACCGCCGCAACGGCGGGGAAGTCGAGGCGGCGGTCGGTCAGGCCATGAACACCGCGGGACGGGCTGTGATCTTCGCCGGCACCACGGTCGTGATCGCGTTGATGGGGATGTTCGCGCTGGGCGTGGGCCTGCTCAACGGGCTCGCGGTGTCCGCGGCGCTGGCGGTGCTGACGGTGCTGGCCGCCTCGCTGACCCTGCTGCCGGCGCTGCTGACCTTCTTCGGCGCAAGGATCGGGCGCCCCGGGGTGCTCGGGCGCCGGCGCAGGGCGCGGGCCGCACGGACACCCGCGGCGCAGGACGACCGCAGCACCTTCTGGACGCGCTGGATCGCCGTCATCCAGCGCCGCCCGTGGGCCGCGCTGGTCGCCTCGACGGTGATGATGCTCGCGCTCGCGACCCCCGCGCTGGCGCTGCGGATGGGCAACACCGACGCGGGCAACGACTCCACGAGCCACACCACGCGCCGCGCCTATGACCTGCTGGCCAAGGGGTTCGGCAGGGGCTTCAGCGGCCCGTTGCTGATCGCCGCGAAGCTCCCGCGCTCGGGCGAGCGGGCCCGTGTGGCCCAGCTCGCCGCGGCCGTGCGCGCGACCCCGGGGGTCGCACAGG
This sequence comes from Solirubrobacteraceae bacterium, assembly GCA_035515315.1. Lineage (GTDB taxonomy): Bacteria > Actinomycetota > Thermoleophilia > Solirubrobacterales > Solirubrobacteraceae > Palsa-744. Next base: position 15,455 of record DATJBO010000003.1, on the reverse strand, counting down.
TTGGGGAGGCGCGGATCAGCCCGACCGGACGGGTGGCAGCGCTGTCCGCGTACCCCACCACCTCACCGCAGAGCACGGCCACCGAACGGCTCGTCAAACACCTGCGGGCGGACGTGATCCCCGGGCTCGCGCGGCGCACGGGGATGACCGCCTACATCGGCGGCGCGACCGCCGCCGAGATCGACTTCTCGCGCGTGCTCGCGCAACGGCTGCCGTACTTCATCGGGGTGGTGGTGCTGCTGTCGGCGCTCGTGCTGATGGTCGTGTTCCGCTCGCTGCTGATCCCGCTGCAGGCGGCGGTCATGAACCTGCTCTCGATCGCCGCGTCGCTGGGGATCGTGGTCGCCGTGTTCCAGTGGGGCTGGCTGGGCTCGCTGTTCGGGATCGCTGCGGGACCGATCATCGCGTTCCTGCCGGTGATGGTGTTCGCGATCGTGTTCGGCCTGTCGATGGACTACGAGGTGTTCCTCGTCAGCCGCATCCACGAGGAATGGACCCACGGGGCCGACAGCTCGAGCGCCGTGCGGGAGGGGCTGATCCGGACCGGCCGCGTGATCACGGCGGCGGCCGCCGTGATGGTCGTCGTGTTCGCGAGCTTCATCGGCGGAGGCGAACGCGTGATCGAGCTGTTCGGCCTCGCGCTGGCGAGCGCGGTGTTCCTCGACGCGCTGGTGATCCGCGTGCTGATGCTCCCTGCCACGCTGCAGCTCCTCGGCGAGCGCACGTGGTGGTTCCCCGGCTGGCTCGACCGCGTGCTCCCGCGCTTCGCGCTCGAGCCCGCCGAGACGACACCGGCGGCGGCGCACGCCCCCGCACATGTTCACCGCACCGATCGCGTCCCGGCGAATAAGGTGTCGGCCGATGCAACCCGAGGGTAGGATCGCGGTCGTCACCGGCGCGGCCGGCGGCATCGGCAGAGCGCTCGTGCGCGGCCTGCTGGCGCGCGGCGCGCGGACGGTGGTCGCGACCGACCTCGACGAGCGGGGGGTGCGGCGCCTCAGCGACGAGCTGGGCGGCGATGCGGTCCTGCCGCGCAGGCTCGACGTCGTCGACGAGGACGCCACCCGCGCCCTGGTGCAGGAGGTCGAGTCCTCGGCTGGGCCGATCGACATCTGGTTCGCCAATGCCGGCCTGGCCACCGCAACGGGTCCCGACGGATCGCTGGAGGACTGGGACCGTCAGTGGCGGGTCAACGTGATCTCCCACGTGCTGGCCTCGCGGGCCCTGCTGCCCGCCTGGGTGCAGCGCGGCGAGGGACACCTGATCACGACCGCCTCGATGGCCGGCATCCTGACCTCGCTGGGCGACGCCGCCTACGCCTCCACCAAGCACGCCGCGGTCGGCTTCGCCGAGTGGCTCGCGATCACCTACTCGGCGCAGGGCGTGAAGGTCTCGTGCGTGTGCCCCGGGGCGGTCGACACGGCGATGCTGCGTGCCGGCGGTGGAGGCGACGCCGCCAAGGCGAGCGCCGTGATCGGGGGCGGGGAGGTCCTGGCGCCCGAGCAAGCCGCCGAGCGGATCCTCGACGGCGTCGAGCAGGACCGCTTCCTGATCCTCACGCACCCCGAGATGCACGAGTACGCCGTCGGCAAGGCCCAGGACCCCGAGCGCTGGATCCGCGGGATGAGCCGCCTGTGGACCCGCGCGCAAGCGCTGCTGGGATGACCCCGGTGGCCGTGGACCTCGGCTCGCTCGAGTTCTGGGGCCGGTCCGCCGAGGAGCGCGACGTGTTGTTCGCGCAGCTGCGCGGCGAGGCCCCGCTGTCGCGCCACGAGCCGCCCGAGGACATCCTCGGCCTGCCCGACCAGGGGCGCCAGAGCTACTGGGCCGTCGTCCGCCACGAGGACATCCGGCGGATCTCGCGCGACCCGCACACGTTCTGCTCGGGCGCCGGGGTCCAGTTCACCGACGCCCCGCCGGAGTTCCTGGAGGCTTCCCAGTCGTTCCTGGCGATGGACGCCCCCCGCCACACGAAGCTGCGCGGGCTCGTGTCCTCGGCCTTCACCCCGCGTCAGGTGGCGCGCATCGAGGACGGCATCCGGCTGAACGCGAGGCGGATCGTCGAGGAGGCTGCCCCGACGGGCGGAGGGGACTTCGTCGAGCTGATCGCCAAGCGGCTGCCGCTGGTGACGATCTCGGACATGATCGGGGTGCCCGACGCCGACCGCGAGCGGGTGGTCACGGCCGCCGACGTGCTGGTGTCGGCAGCGGACCCCGAGGTGTTCGGAGACCGCGCGCCGGTGGAGGTGCTGGGGGAGGCCCTGTGGACGCTGACGGACTTCGCGACCCAGCTGGCCCTCGAGCGCGAACGGACGCCGGGCGAGGACCTGATGAGCGCGCTCGTCCACGCCGAGGTCGACGGCGAGCGCCTCACCCACGCCGAGATCGCCGCCTTCTTCGTGCTGCTGTCGGTGGCCGGCAACGACACCACCCGACACACGACCTCGCACGCGATGCGGGCCCTCACCGTCAACCCCGACCAGCGCGCGCTGCTCGCCGAGGATCTCGAGGCGCGCCTGCCCGCGGCGGTGGAGGAGTTCGTGCGCTGGGCCAGCCCCGTGCTCGACTTTCGCCGTACGACCACGCGGGAGGTGGAGCTCCACGGCGAGCGCCTGCCTGCCGGCGAGCGGGTCGTGCTCTTCTACCACTCGGGCAACCGCGACGAGCGCGCCTTCGATGACCCGTGGCGCTTCGACGTCACCCGCGAGCCGAACCGGCACCTCGGGTTCGGCGGCGGTGGGCCGCACTACTGCCTCGGCGCCTCGCTCGCACGCACCCAGCTGCGCTCGATCTTCACCGAGCTGTTCCGGGTCGTCCCCGACATCGAGGCGCAGGAACCCGAGTTGCTGCGCAGCGCGTTCATCCACGGGGTCAAGCGCATGGAGGTCACCTTCACCCCGCGCGCGTGAGCGCGAGGCCGGCGCCCGCGCGCTCGCCGCTCCGCGGCGGCGCACGAGTCGCGTCGCCGCCGAGGCGTTCGTCGTATGGTGGGGGCGTGACGACGCCCCCGGCTGCCAAGGCCGAATCCGTCGACCTGTTCGATCTCTGGATCGTCGAAGCGGACCGCCGGCGGGAACTGACCGATCGGATCGGCGGGGTCGTACGCCAGCTGCTCGCCCCCCGGCCGGGCTTCGTGTTCGCGCAGATCTACGAGAGCGAGGGCAACGAGGTGCTGTTGCACGTGCGCACGCGCACGGCCGCGGACCGGCGCGCGATCCTCGACTTGGCAGAGGACCAGCGCGCATACAGGGAGCTCCGTGGGATGGCCACGAGCCACGCCGGCTTCTACCGGCTGGTCGACAGCGTCGGCAGCGCACCATCCGGGGGGTAGATGCCCGCCTTCGCGTGCCAGGGCGGTGAACCGGCCGAGCTCGAGCCCGGCCTATGAGCGAGCGCCCGTGAGCGAGGTGACGGTCGAGCCCGGCGACGGTCACGTCGCGACGGTCGAGATCCACCGCCCGCCGGCCAACTACTTCGACGCCGCCCTGATCGGCGAGCTGGCCGACGCCTACGAGGCCCTCGACGCCGACCCCGAGTGCCGCGCGATCGTGCTGTGCTCGGAGGGCAAGCACTTCTGCGCGGGCGCCAACCTCGGCTCGCCGGCGAGCCCCGCCGACGAGCCGCGCTCGCTCTACCGCCAGGCGCTGCGCCTGTTCGCGAGCGCCACGCCGGTGGTCGCCGCGGTCCAGGGCGCGGCGGTCGGGGGCGGCCTCGGGCTGGCGCTGTCGGCGGACTTCCGCGCGGCCTCGCCCTCCTCGCGCTTCAGCGCCAACTTCGCAAGGCTCGGCTTTCACCACGGCTTCGGCCTGAGCGTCACGCTGCCGGCGCTGGCCGGCCAGCAGACGGCGCTCGACCTGCTGCTCACGGGCCGGCGGGTGCCCGGCGAGGAGGCCCTGTCGCTCGGGCTCTGCGATCGCCTGGTCGATGACGGCGAGGTGCGGGCAGGGGCCCACGCGCTGGCCGGCGAGCTGGCCCTCGGCGCTCCGCTCGCCGTCCGCTCGATCCGCGCGACCTTGCGCACGGGGCTCGTGGAGCGCGTCGAGGGCGCCCTCGAGCGGGAGGCGGCCGAGCAGGACCGGCTCCGCGCCACCGACGACTTCCGCGAGGGCGTGGCGGCCTCGCTGCAGCGGCGGACGCCCCGCTTCGAGGGGCGCTGAGCGCCGTCTCTGCAATACCGTGAGGGGCCAGTGAGCGTTCCGGTGCCGGCACCGCAGGGGTTCCTCGACAGCCCGACCGGCGAGGCCGCCGTGGCGCGCCCCGGGCGCCGGGCGCGGTGGGTGGTCGACTTCAGGGACGGCTCCCGGGAGATGCGCGAGCTGCTCGGCGGCAAGGGCGCCAACGTCGCCGAGATGACGCGCGTGCTCGGCGCCGAGCGGGTGCCGGCGGGCTTCACGGTCACGACCGATGCGTGCGTGGCCTACCTGCGCTCGGGGGCCTTTCCCGACGGGCTGCTCGACGAGGTGCACCAGGCGCTCGCACGCCTGCAGGCACTGGCCGGTCGGAGCTTCGGCGATCGCGCCGACCCACTGCTCTTGTCGGTCCGCTCGGGCGCCCGCGAGTCGATGCCCGGGATGCTCGACACGGTCCTCAACCTCGGCCTCAACGACGAGACCGTGCAGGGCCTTGCCGCCCGCTCCGGCGACGAGCGCTTCGCCTGGGACTGCTACCGGCGCTTCGTGCAGATGTACGGCAACGTGGTCGCCGGCATCCCCGGCGAGCGCTTCGAGGACGCGATCGCGGCGGCCAAGGGGCAGCGCGGCGTGTCGCTCGACACCGAGCTCGACGCTACGGCCCTGCGTGAGCTGACCATCGGGTTCAAGGGTCTGTACGAGTTCCCCGAGGACCCTGCCGAGCAGCTGCGCAGCGCGATCCGCGCCGTGTTCGACTCCTGGCAGGGCGAGCGGGCGGTCGCCTACCGGCGCATCAACCACATCCCCGACGAGTGGGGCACGGCCGTGAACGTCCAGCAGATGGTGTTCGGCAACCTCGGCGAGGGCAGCTGCAGCGGAGTGGCCTTCTCCCGCGACGAGCTGAGCGGGGCTCCCGAGCCGTCGGGGGACTTCCTGCCCAACGCACAGGGCGAGGACGTCGTCTCGGGGGTGCGCACCCCCCGCGACCTCGCCGAGCTGCGCGACTGGATGCCTCGGGTCCACGGCGAGCTGCTGGACATCCTGCGCACGCTCGAGCGCCACTACGGCGACATGCAGGACACGGAGTTCACCGTCCAGGCGGGCCGGCTGTACATGCTGCAGACGCGCAGCGCCAAGCGCCCCGCGCAGGCGGCCGTGCGCTTCGCCGTGGACGCCGTCGCGGAGGGGCTGCTCGAGCGCGACGCCGCGATCATGACGGTCGATCCCTCGACGCTCGACGCGCTGCTGCACCCCACCTTCGACCCGGCCGCCGAGATGCGGGTCCTCGCACGCGGCGTGGCCGCCTCCCCCGGCGCGGCCAAGGGCGAGATCGCGCTGAGCGCGCAGGCGGCGATCGACGCCGCCGGCGAGGGTCGCGAGGTGATCCTCGTACGAGCCTTCACCGAGGCCGACGACGTGGCGGGCTTTCACGCCGCGCGCGGCATCCTCACGAGCGAGGGCGGCAAGGCCAGCCACGCGGCGCTCGTCGCGCGCGGGATGGGCCGCCCGGCGGTGACGGGTGCCGCCGAGGTGATCGTGGACGAGGCCCGCGGTGAGGTGAGGATCGGCGATCGCGTGATGCGCGCCGGGGAGCGGATCGCGATCGACGGCAGCCACGGTACGGTCACGGCCGACGACGTGCCGCTGGTGGAACCGGAGATATCCGAGCACCTGCTGACCGTGCTCGGGTGGTGCGACGAGCTGCGCACGCTGGGGGTGCGCGCGAACGCGGACACGGGCACCGACGCGCGCCGCGCGATCGAGCTGGGCGCCGAGGGCATCGGCCTGTGCCGCACCGAGCACATGTTCCTCGGGGAGCGCCAGCCGTTGATGGCGGCGGTGATCATGGCCGCCGAGGACGAGGAGCGCGAGGCCGCGATCCAGCGGCTCGCGCCGCTGCAGCAGGCCGACTTCGAAGAGATCCTGCGCGTGCTCGACGGGCGCCCGGTGACCGTCCGCCTGCTCGACCCGCCGCTGCACGAGTTCCTGCCGCACCCCGAGGCCCTGCCGGCCGTCTCCGCCGAACGCCGCCGGGCGGAGCAGCTGCAGGAGTCCAACCCGATGCTGGGGACGCGCGGCGTGCGGCTCGGGCTGCTGTACCCGCGCCTGTACGAAATGCAGGTGCGGGCCCTGTTCGGCGCCGCCGAGCGGGTGCCGGGCAGCGAGGTCGAGGTGATGGTCCCGCTGGTGGCCTACGAGCGGGAGCTCGAGCTCGCGCGCGAGCTGATCGACCGCGTCGCCGCCGAGGTCGGCTTCGAGCGCTTCCGGGTCGGCACGATGATCGAGCTCCCCCGGGCGTGCCTGCAGGCGGCCCGGATCGCCGAGCGCGCCGACTTCTTCTCGTTCGGCACCAACGACCTCACGCAGACCGCCCTGGGCTTCAGCCGCGACGACATCGAGGCGAGCCTGCTGGCGCGCTACATCGACATCAAGGTCCTCGACCGCTCGCCGTTCGAGACGCTCGACACGCCGGGTGTGGGGCAGCTGATCAGGATGGGCGCGTGGCTCGGCCGCAAGACCCGGCCGCAACTGACGCTCGGCGTGTGCGGCGAGCAGGGGGGAGACCCCGACTCGATCGAGTTCCTCAACTCGTCGGGCATCGACTACGTCTCGTGCTCGCCCTACCGGGTGCCGATCGCCCGCGTGGCGGCCGCCCAGTCGGCGATCCGGGCGCGACGCTGACCGGCCCGGTGGAGTGTGGTGGGTAGGCCCCAGGCCTGAGGCACCGGCCCGGCCAAGTGTGGCAGTCCCTCAGGCCTGAGCGGCGCGGCGCCGGTAGGGATCCCTGGCGCTGCGGTCGGCCGACAGCGAGTCCTGGGAGCTGCGCACGAGCTGCTCGATCGCGTCGGCGAGGTGGACCGGGGCGATGTTGTAGTCGCCGCGCTCGACGCGGATCCGATGGGCGGCGAGCAGGACCTCGGCGTGCGTGTGACCGGCCGGCGGCTCGAAGCGATAGGAGGCCAGCTCGACCAGCAGGCCGAGAGGGTCGTTGAAGTAGATCGAGTCCATGAACCCCCGGTCCTTGACCCCGCTGTGCTCGATCCCGCGCTCGTCCAACCGCTCCACGGTCTGGGCGAAGGTCGCCTGTGAGAGCGCGAACGCGAGGTGGTGCACGCACCCGGGATCGGTCGGCGTGCGCTCAGGATCCGGGGTTCGTCCCTCGTTGGTGAAGACGGTGATCAGCCGGCCGTCCCCCGGGTCGAAGTACAGGTGACTCTCGTCCGGGTTGTCGAGGTTCGGCTGCTCGAACACGAACGGCATCCCCAGCAGCCCCTCCCAGAAGTCGATCGAGGTCTGCCGGTCGGTGCCGACCAGCGTGATGTGGTGGACGCCCTGGCTCTGGATCTTGCGCGTCGAGGTCATCGGCCTTTCTGGGTCTGGGGTGCGTCGCCGCCCCGCTCACCGGATGATCGCCTCTCGAGGCGCCGCCGCGCGGCGAATCGAGCCGGTGCGCGCGAATATATTGCGCATGTCCGATCAGCGGCTGTCCGGGAAGGTCGCGCTCGTGACAGGGGCGGCCGGGGGGATCGGCACGGCGGCCGCGGAGCGCTTCGCGGAGGAGGGGGCCTCGGTGCTGGTCACCGACGCGGACGGCGAGCGTGCCGAGGCCCTCGCCACGAAGCTCGGCGAGGCGGCGTCGGGCCGCGCCCAGGATGTGACCAGCGAGGACGCCTGGCGTGAGACGGTGGCGTGGGTCCTCGAACGGCACGGCCAGATCGACGTGCTCGTCAACAACGCGGGCGTGTTCCTCGCCGAGCCACTGGCCACCACCTCACTGGAGTCGTTCAACAAGGTGCTTGACGTGAACGTCGTGGGCGTGTTCCTGGGGATGCGCGCGGTGGCCGCGCACATGACCGAGCGGGGCAGCGGCTCGATCATCAACGTGTCCTCGCTGGCGGGCCTCATGGGTGCGCCGCTGCTTACGGCCTATGCGGCGAGCAAGTGGGCGGTCCGCGGCATGACCAAGGTCGCCGCCAAGGAGCTCGCGCGCGCCGGCGTGCGGGTCAACTCCGTGCACCCGGGCCAGATCGACACCGACATGAACACCCGCCAGCGCGAAGCCACCCCCGAGCTGATCGACCGGCTCGTGCGGTCGATCCCGGTGGGCCGCATCGGCACGCCCGCGGAGGTCGCCCACGCGCTCGTGTACCTCGCCTCCGACGAGAGCGTCTACACGACCGGCTCCGAGCTGGTCGTCGACGGGGGGAGCAGCGCGTGAGCCGCCCTCGTCCCTTCCCAGGTCGAGCCTGAACCGGGGCCATCGAGGCACCCGCTGAGGCCGGCGCTCCGGCGTCCGCCGGGCGGGACCGCGCGGGTCCGGGCAGCGTGTGGTAGGCCGCCGTATGAACGCCCCGCTCAGCGACTGCGGCGCTCTTGACGCCGCTCGACGCGGTCTTCGCGGACCCGGCGGGTGGAGGCGAAGTCGGCGACGGCGATACAGGCCCAGATGATCAGGGTCGCGGGGATGTAGGTGCTCGGTCCGCCGATGTGCATGCCGCTCACGACGGCGTTGACGATCAGCAGCGAGATCACCGTCGAGGCGAGGGCGAGCAAGCCCGCGAGCGCCACCGACGGCTGGCGGATGAGGACTTTGAGCGCGATGAACTGCACGACGATGTGAATGATCCAGAACAGCAGTGTCGCCTCGACGAGTGCCGTGGCGCTGATCGAGAAGCTGTTGAGCAGGACTTTGCAGAGGAGCAGCCCGATGGCTATGCCGGCCAGCGAGAAGCCCAGCCTGATGCCCCACCTGTGGATCACGGCTTGAGCATACGGTCAATCCGCGGGCACGCGCGCACGGCATCAGCATGCTGTCGGGCTGATCTCCCGTCCGCGGGGTCTGAGCCGCCTGCGAAGCTGGACCGGTGGCGACAGGCACCGAGCGGAGACCGGGCGACACAGAGCGCCCCCGCTTTCAGCGGACCTCCCGCGTGCTGCACGAGGCACGGCGGCTGCTGCGGGGCAGGGCGCTGCAGTTGCTCGGGTTCGCCGTGTTCGTATATCTGCTCCTGAAGCTCGTCCCAGGGCTCCAGCAGGCGCTCGACAGCCTGCAGGGCGTCAGCCTCACCTGGATCCTCGGCGCGATGGCTGTGGAGACGCTGGCCGAGTGCGGATACGTGGTGTCGTGGCAGCGCATCCTCGATCCCGACCACCTGCTGCGCGGCGAAGGTCGCGGCCGGCACCTCGGGGCGCGCGTGGCCTGGGCGCAGCTGGGGGGCGGGATGGTCGTGCCAGGCGGCACGCTCGGCAGCATGGGCGTGGGGGCGTGGATGCTCCACCGCCTGGGGATGCCGATGAACAGCGTGGGCGAACGCCAGTTCACGCTGATGTTCCTCAACACCGCCGTCGACGCCCTGGCCGTGGTGGTGTTCGGCCTCGGCCTCGCCCTCGGGGTGTTCGCCGCGGATGTGAGTCCCGCGCTCACGCTGGTGCCCGCCCTCGTCGTGGCCTGTGGCCTTGCGCTGGCCCTGTTCGTCGCGGGCGCAGCCGAGCAGCTCGCCCCGCGCCTGTCCGCGCGCCGTCCGAAGCTGGCCCGGGCGGTCTCCACGCTCGCGCTCGCCGTCGATAACACCAGGCGCATGCTCCGCCACCGCGGCAGCGGCAGGGTCGTGCTCGGCGCGATCGCCTACCTCGGCTTCGACATGCTCGTCCTGCAGGGCGCCTTCCTGGCGATCGACGCCCACCCGGTGCCGACGTTCGCGATCGTGGCGATGAGCTATCTGATCGGGGGCCTCGGAGGCTCGATCCCGCTGCCGGCCAACATGGGTGCGGTCACCGGGATGGCGGCGATGCTGATCGCCTTCGGCGTGGACCACAGCGACGCCGTCGCGGCGGTCGTGTTGTACCAGGCGATCGGGTTCATCGTGCCGCTGATCGGCGGCGCGATCGCCTACGTGTTCCTGAGGCGGGAGTTCGGAGCGGCCGTCGCCGCCGACGCCGGCTGAGTCAGCCTGTGCCCGCCGGCTGAGTCAGCCCGTGCCCGCCGGCTGCGATGCGCCGAGCCCGTGGCGTGCGAGCGCGCGCTCGTACCGCGGGCGAAGGCTGCCGCCACGGTTCACGACCGAGGGGGCCGCGGCGCCTTTGATGATCGCCCGGATCCCGGCGGTAGCCGTCGTGAGCGAGTCCCCGGCGGGGGCCGTTGTGAGCGAGTCCGCGTCGGCGTCGGGATGCGCTTCCATCGTGAGCACGCCGGCCAACGCGGACATCACGAACCGCGACGTGGCGCCGACGTCCATCGGGGCGAGCTCGCCGGCCTCGATGGCCTGCTCGATGGTCGCTTCGACCAGCCGCAGCTGCTGTTCGCGACGGGCGCGGATCGCCGCGGCGGCGGGGGTGTCGGCGGGGAACATGCCGAGCGGGCGCAGATACGAGAGCGACATCGCCTGGAAGAGCGTCGGCCGCTCCACGGCGAACGCGACAACCGCACCCGCCGCGGCGATCAGCCGTTCGAGCGGGGAGAGCTCGAGCGACCAGGTGGCGGCCACGTACTCGTCGTGCGCCGCGAGGGCCTGCTCCGCCAGCGCCTGCGCGACCCCGGCCTTGCTGTCGAAGTGGTTGTACACCGACGCCGGCGCCGTGCCCGCCGCCTCGGCGATAGCGTCGATCGTGGTGGCGTTGTACCCCTCCCGTGCGAACGCGTCGCTGGCGGCGGCGAGGATGCGCTCCTTCGTCGCCCGCGCGCGCCGCGCGTGCCCGTCCTCCTGCGCGACGCGGGTACCGATCTCGTCAACGGCGGCCACGTGGCGACAAAGTATAGAGAAGTCTCTAATCTTTAGTAGGCTGTCGACATCGACGCCGGACAGAACCGCGCGGCGGCAGCGGTCCGGCGTTGCGAGCACCTCGTGACATAGGGAGGTTTCAGTGGCGACCGTCGAACGCGACATCCGCAGCATCGAACTGACCGAGGACGAGCTCTGGGAGGAGGGTCCTCCGCACGAGGTCTTCAAGCGCATGCGCGCGGAATGCCCGATCCACCGGACCGAGCAGTTCTTCAGCGACCTCCCCGAGGAGCCCGGCTTCTGGTCCGTCACGACCGCGCAGGACATCCACACCGTCAGCCGCGACTGGCGCACCTACTCCTCCGAAATGGGGGGCGTCACGGCCGGGGAAGTGCTCCCGCCCGAGCTCTCCCGCGCGATGTTCATCGGCATGGACCCCCCCAAGCACGACCGCGTCAAGGCGCTGTTCCAGGCCGGCTTCACCCCGAAGCGGATCGCCGCCCACGAGGAGCGCATCCGTCAGATCGTCAAAGACGTCCTCGGCCGCCTCGACGGACGCGAGCGCTGCGACCTCGTCACCGACGTCGCCCAGCCGGTCGTCGCACGCGTGATCGGCAGCTTCATGGGCATCTCCGAGGAGGAAGACGCGATCTGGGCCGAGCTGATGAACTCGATGCTCGGGGGCGGCGACGAAGACCTCAACCCGGACGGGATCGACGCGATCATGGGCAAGCTCGTCCCCGACCTGTTCGCGCGCTGCGGCAAGCTGATCGCCGAACGCCGCGAGAACCCGACCGACGATCTCACGAGCGTGCTGGTGCACGCCGAAGTCGATGGGGAGAAACTCGAGGAACACGAGATCGTGATGGGCTTCTTCCTGCTGATGGCCGCCGGCAACGACTCGACCAAGGCGACCTACTGCAGCGGCATGCGCGCGCTGATGGAAGACGAGGAGCAGCGTCAGCTGCTGCTCGACGACCCGTCGCTGGTCCCCGACGCGGTCGAGGAGTCGCTGCGCATGTTCCCCGCCTTCGCGCACTTCCGCCGCACCGCGACGTGCGACACCGAGCTGCACGGCCAGACCATCGAGGAGGGCGAGAAGGTCGTGATGTGGTACGTCTCCTCCAACCGCGACGAGACCCTCTACGAGGACCCCGACCGCTTCGACCTGCGCCGCAAAGCCGAGCACCAGGCGTTCGGCGCCGGCGGGCGCCACTTCTGCCTCGGCACCGCGCTCGCGCGGCTGGAGCTGCGGATCCTGATCGAGGAGACGCTCGCCCGCCATCCGAGGATCGCGCTGGACGGCCACCCCGAGTTCGTCCGCTCGGCCTTCATCAACCAGCTCAAGACGCTGCCGGTCGTGCTGGAGGGCCCGCCGGCCGGCACCTGAGCACCGCGGCCGCGCCGCTACCAGCCCAGCGGCGCCAGCGCTCGACCGTCGACGTACTCCCAGATGCGGCTGATGCGGCCCGCGTGGAAGCCGAACACGATGCACACGTCGATCTCGTGGTCGCCGTCGCCGACGCGGACGATGAGCAGGTGCCGCTGCATCGCGCCGCCCTCCCAGTGGCGGCGTTCGAGCACCTCGTAGCGCGCCGATGTCACGCGACGCAGGAACGAGCGCAGGACCCTGAGGCTTCCCTCACGGTCGAGCGTGTGCCCCGAGGCGTTGGTCCAGAACAGCATGTCGGGGTCGTACAGCTCGGCCACCGCGTCGAGGTCGCGGGCGGTGATCGCCGCGAACAGCGCATCGAGCAGCTCCTCGCCGGTCATCGCCCGGCCGGTGCTGCCTCGGGCGCCAGGCCGCGCGCGGCGAGCCACTCGGTGCAGGCGCCCGCGGATCGTCTCAGGTGCTCGCGCTGGTCGGGGCCGATGTAGTAGTGGTTGGCCCCTGCGATCCTCAGCTCGGACTTGTCCTCGCTGGCGAGCGCCTCGTACAGGGCCGTGGAGTAGCCCGGCGTGCAGACGTTGTCGGCGCCGTTGGAGACGACCAGCGCCGGCACGGTCACCTCGGCGGCGGCTCGCAGCCCGTCGGCGTTGGCGTCGTCGATGCTCCACTGCGACAGCCAGCTGCGCAGGCTGCAGAATCGCGCGAGCCCGATCGGGCTGTTGTTGACGACGCGCGGGTCCCCCAGGAAGGACGTGCCGGGCTCGCGTTCGTTGGGGTCGACGGCCGGGTCGAGCACGCGTGGGTCGGCGAGCGTGCCGTGGACCACGAAGGCGCGCTCGTCGTGGGGGCGGCCCTGTGCCCGCAGCGCCGACAGCTGCTCGGTGACCCATGCGGTGATGCGCCGCACACGGGCGAGCTGGGCCGCTTTGTAGCCCTCGAGGAAGGCCGCCGAGTAGGGAGGTTGGTTGGGGTTGGCGGGGTCGTACAGGTCGAGCTCCGGCTCGCGCCGGTCGGGGTCGTCCTCGTCGACGAGGGACGGGTCGATGCAGTCGCACAGCACCTGGTGGCGGCTGGGGTGGGCCGCGAGCAGCAGCATCGCATCGGCGGGGCTCAGCTCCTGCTCGAGAAGGTCGGGAGGGTCGCCGGCGGGCGTGCAGCGGACGCTCGGCCTGACCGCCTGCTGCTGGTAGAAGAGCGACAGCGGCCCTCCGCCGCTCCAGCCGCCCAGCACGATCCGCTGATAGCCGAGCCGCTCGCGTGCGTGTCGGATCGCCTCGGCCAGGTCGATCACGACCTTCTCCATGATCAGCGCGGAGTCGTTGCCCCGGTAGCGGCTGTTGGCGTAGATCACGTGGTTGCCGCAGCGGGCCAGCTCGGTGACCATCGGCAGGTAGGCGCCGCCTCCGACCGGGTGGCTGAAGATCACGACCGTGTCGGAGGGGATGCCCTTCGGCACGAGCTGGTAGCACTCGAGGAACACCATCCCCTCGACCCCCCCATAGGTGTCCTTGAAGGCGGCCTTCTCGGTGTAGGCCACCCCGTAGGCGCGGCGCTCGATCTCGTGACGGCTCACCGGCGGGATCTCCCGAGAGGTTCGGACCCGGCGCTCAGGCGCGCATCAGGAGCTCGAGGATGTGCTCGTTCTCGCGGGTCTCGGCCTCGGTGGGCGCCCGCTCGGCGACGTGGACGAAGCCCACGCCCAGCACGAAGGCCGCCCGCGCTCTCAGGCCGGCCTCCTTGGGCGGGAGCCCCGCGTCCAGGAACGCGCGCCTGACCTCGCGGTAGATCGATCGGTCCGAGGCGCGGACCTGGCCTGCCACGTCGGCGTCCCAGCGCGCCCACTCGCGCATCGCCCGCTCGAGGATCCAGTGCCGCGGGCCGGTGAGGTGGCGCATCATGCTCGCCAGGCGCTCTTCGGGCTCGAGGTCGCGGAGCGCCTCCAGCGAAGCGTGGCTCGAGCGCTGCTCCTCGGCCCACGCCTCGGCGAGCGCGTCGAAGTAGCCCTGGAGGTCGCTGAAGTGCCAGTAGAAGCTGCCCTTGGTGACGCCGAGCCGACTGCACAGGCGGTCGATCTTCACCGACCGCAGACCCTCCTCGGCGATCAGCTCCAGTCCGGCATCGATCCAGTCGTCGACCTTCAGGCGGGAGCTTGCCCGCCCCTCTGCGCGCGCCGGGGAGACGCTCGTCTGGGATCGCGTCTGGGATCGCGCCATCGTGCCGTGCGGTCGCCGGTGCGGGCGTCCTTCAGCTGCGGACGGCGAGCCCCGCCCGCAGCTCCGCCGTCGTGGGTACGGGCGTGAGCGACCATTCATAGAGCTTGCGTCGCTCCTCCAGCCACGGCGGAAGGCTCAGCTCATCGCCCATCCGCTGCATGTCCGGCTCGCCCACGGCGAAGCCGGGGCCGCCGTGCTCGGCGATCTCGAACAGCACGCCGCCGGGCTCGGTGAAGTAGGTGGAGCGGAAGAAGTGGCGGTCGATGATGCCCGTCGCGTCCGGGCACAGAGGGTCGACCCGCTCGCTCCAGCCGTCGATGTCCTCGGGCAGGCACCCCCACGCGATGTGCTGGACCACGCCTGCACCGAAGCTGCGCTTCCCGGGAGGCGCGGGGTCGATCTGGTACCAGCCGCCGCGGAGCTTCCCGCGCGCCTCCCAGCGGCTGTCGCCGACCTGCTCCATCCCCAGCGTGTCGGCGAGGAAGCGGCTGCTCGCGGCCGCATCGGTGGCGTACGCCTGCACGCCGTCGAACCCCTGCAGCGCGTACTCGCCGGGTACCTCGGGGGACTCTCCGGTGAGCGGCGGGTCGGGCGTGTCGGTCACCACCAGCCGGTGTGCCAGGCCCTCGTGGTCGCAGAAATCGAGCCCGTCCGCCGAGCGCTCGGCCTCTACGCCCTCGTCGGCTAGGCGCCGCTCCCAGAAGTCGAGGGCGCCCTCCTCGCCGACGCGCCACACGATCGTGTGCGCGTTCCCCGCCCCGGTCCGGCCGTGGGGACGGCCGCGGTACTCGAAGAAGCTGATGTTGTTCCCGTAGGAGGCCTGCTCGTCTCCGTAGAAGATGTGGTAGGTCGTCTTGTCGGTCTGGTTGATCGTCTTCTTGACGATCCGCAGGCCGAGCACCCTCACGTAGAAGTCCGCGTTGGAGGGGGCGTCGGCGGTGACGCAGGTGACGTGGTGTATGCCCTCGAGTTTCACGATCGAGCCCTCCCGTGTCGTTGGCCG
>DATJBO010000002.1:0-2786 GCA_035515315.1 Solirubrobacteraceae bacterium | reverse complement strand
CCTTCCCGCGGCGGAAACCCGGGAGCTTCAGGTCGCGCCCGAGCTGGCGGGCGGTTCGCTGCAGGCGCTGCTCGACCTCGTCGGGCGGGACCTGCACCTCGACCCGCACACGCGAGTCGCCCAGCTCGGTGACCCGTGTGTTCAGCGCGACCGCCACGCCGCCACGATACCGTGCGGCGGGTGGCGGGTCGCCGTGGCTTTTCGACTGTGCGCCGCCTGGAGGCGTGGCTGTGGACGGGCCCGCCCGGCCACCTCCTCGGCGGCGCGATCGACTTCTCGGTGGTGCTGGTGAGGGCCCTGCTGGCACGTCACGTCCCGCGCGCCGGGCGCGGGACGTGAGGCAACAAGGAGGGGCGCGCCCGAGCTAGGCCGCGTGCGCCGCGGCGGGGCTCGACCCGAACGCGATCGCGCGCTCGCGCGCCAGCACCAGTACGGGGCAGCGGGCGATGTCGACCAGGTAGCCGGCCGAGGCGCTGATCGAGACCGTGCCCGGCTCGGTGGTGGAGCGCGAGTCGAGCACCAGCAGGTCGGCTTCGTCGTTGACGACCGGCGCCACCTTCGCACCGAGCGCCCGTGCCAGTGACTCGGCGGTCTGGCGGGCCCCGCCGTCGCCGTCGCTGACGGCCACCACGGTGCCGATCCCCGCGTCGGAGCTGCGCTCCGCGAAGCCCACGGGGGCGATCGCCACGGCGGTCGAGCCGCCTTCGATCAGGCGCTCCGCGGAGTTGCCGATCGCGACGTGCCCTTTGGCCGTGTGCGAGTCCGAGCAGAACACGACCATCTCGGCGCCCTGGTCCTGGGCGAGCGCCGCCAGGCCCTCGGGGGTCGAGCGGTCGGTGACCACGAAGGTGTCCGCGCTCGGGTTCCCCAGCAGCTCGGTGCCGCGGGCGAGCGTCTCGCGCGCGTCGTCGGCGTCGGGGGTGTGGCGCACGTACGCGAGGGCAACCTCCGCGCCGGCACGGGCGAACAGGGCGCCGAGGGCGACCGCGTCGTCCTCGTTGGCGGTCCCGTCGTAGGAAACGATGATCTTGTTGGCCATGTCTGTGCTCCTTCTGCGGTGTGGCTCGGGTGCGCCCGAATGCCTCGGGGATGTCGGTTTGGGCTAGTCCTTCGCGCCCATCCTGACACCCTCCTGCCATCAGTCCAAGTAACAGTTGTTAGGGCTGCTATAAGGTTGCCTAATGCTTAACGTGACGCGCCTGAGGATCCTCACCGAGGTCGCCTACCGCGGCTCGCTGTCGGCCGCGGCGGCCGAGCTGTCCTACACCCAGTCGGCGGTCTCCCAGCAGATCGCCGCGCTCGAGGCGGAAACCGGGATGGTGCTGCTGGAGCGCCACCCCCGCGGGGTCAGCCTGACCGCCGCGGGCCAGATGCTGGTCGGCCACGCGGAGGGCATCCTCGGGCGCCTGGAGGCCGCCGATGCCGCGCTCGCGGCGATCGCCGGCCTGCGCGGGGGTCGCCTGCGGGTCGCATCGTTCCCCACCGCCGGCGCCACGCTGATGCCGCTGGCGATCGCCCGCTTCCGCGCCTCCTACCCCGACGTGGAGCTGACGCTGGCCGAGGGCGAGCCCGAGGAGATCGCGCCCCGCCTGCGCGCCGGGGAGCTCGACCTGGCGCTGCTGTTCGAGTTCCCCGGCCAGAGCTTCTCGGCCCCCGGCGAGACGCGCGTCGAGCTGCTGTCGGACCCGCTGCACCTGGCGCTCCCGCGCGAGCACCCGCTGGCGCGGCGCTCCGCGATCCGCCTGGAGGAGCTGTCGGGGGATGCCTGGGTGCAGACCTCGGGCGCTAGCCCGTGCGCGCGCCACGTCGTGCGCAGCTGCCTGGCAGCTGGGTTCGACCCCCGCGTGGCCTTCGAGAGCGACGACTACCAGACCGTCCAGGGACTGGTGGCGGCGGGCGTAGGCGTCGCCCTGATCCCGCAGCTCGCGCTGTCGGTCGTGCGCGAGGACATCGTGATCCGGGCGCTTGCCCCGGCGCCCCCGACACGCACGGTGATCGCGCTGGCCCCCGGCGGGGCGCGGCTGGTTCCGGCCGCCCCGGCGATGCTCGGGATCCTCGAAGAGGCCGCCTGGCGGCTGCCCGAGCAGCTGCCGTCATTGGCTGCCTGACGCTCCCCGCTGGCAGCCCCGCCGTGCGCACGGCCGATGAGCGCGCGCCCTGGCGTCCCAGCAGGGCGCGGCGTCGGCTCCATCCGGGGGGGCTGGGATATTGATGGGTCCATGCCACGCGCGCTCCAGGAACCGCAGGCCGGATGCTGATCGTGCTCGTGTTGATCTGCGGGGCGCTCGCGGGCGCGGCGCTGGCTGCGCACGCGCTGCGCCGCGGCCGCGAGCGGCTGCGGGAAGAACTCACCTCGCTGTCGGCTGACGTGCTCTCGCGCACCGGCGAGTCCCTTGCCGGGCGGATGGCCGACGCCCGCCGGGCGGACGAGGAGCGCGCAGCCGGCGAGATGGCGCGCCGCACGGAGGAGATCAAGGGCGTGGTCGGGCCCGTCGCCGAGCGCCTGGTGCGGATGGAGGGCGAGATCGGGCGCCTGGAGCGCGAGCGGGTGAAGGCCCAGGGCGAGCTGGCCCAGATGGTCCGCCAGCTGGGCGAGGGCGTCGGGACGCTGCGCGACCAGGCCGCCAACCTCGCCACCGCGCTGAGGCGCCCCGCCACCAGGGGCGCGTGGGGAGAGCTGCAGCTGCGCAACGTCGTCGAGATGGCCGGGATGGTCGAGCACTGCGACTTCTTCGAGCAGCACACGATCACCGGCGAGGACGGCGACCTGCGCCCCGACATGCTGG
>DATJBO010000001.1:0-3532 GCA_035515315.1 Solirubrobacteraceae bacterium | reverse complement strand
GAGCTTGCCGCGGACCTGGTCCTGGCCGACCTCGCCGAAGTCGATGCCCCACTTCGCGTCGTAGCGGTGGGCGGCCGCGTCGTGGTAGCGCGTGTTCGCGTCGCGGATCTCCTCGGCGCTGACGGCGGGCGGCACGGCCCGCACCTTATACTCGCCCGCCGTGCCAGCGCCTCGCACCGAGCCCGAGGCTCGCGAGCGCTCCGCCGCGGGCTCGCCTGACGCCTACGTCCAGCGCGACCAGCCCGAGGGCGTCCCTCCGCTGGAGCTGACGGGGGAGCGAACCCTTCCCGACGTGCCCGCCGAGAACTACTGGTTCCGCCGCCACCTGGCCGTGTACGAGTGGATCGCGCCCCGCGTGGTCGGCGCCAGGGTGATCGACATGGCCTGCGGCGAGGGCTACGGCACGGCGGTGCTGGCCCGGGCCGCCGCCACGGTCACCGGCGTGGATGCCAACCCGCAGGCGCACGAGCACGCCCGCCTGCGCTACACGGCCTCCAACCTGCGCTTCGTGCGCGGGCTCATCGAAAGCTACGCCGAGCCCGCTGACGCGGTGGTGTTCCTGCAGACGATCGAGCATCTCGCCGACCCCGGCGCGGCGCTCGCCCGCTTCCGCTCGCTCGTCGCCCCCGCCGGCACCGTGTACGTGTCCACCCCGAACGTGCTGACGCTCGCCCCGAAGGGCGCCAGCCGCTCGGACAACCCCTGGCACGTCCACGAGTACCGCCGGGCGGAGTTCGAGCAGCTGTGCCGGGAGAGCTTCTCGCAGGTTCAGCTGTACGGGCTGTTCCACGCCCGCAAGCTGCGCGTCCACGAGCTGGCCCTGCGCTGCGGGTGGGACCGCGTGCACGCGGCCGTCGGCCTGACCGGGCGCTTCTACGCGCGCTTCACCCCGGCGATCAGCTCGAGCGACTTCGCCCTGCGCGGCGCGGACCGGGCGGACCTCGAGCGGGCGCTGGACTTCCTCGCGGTGTGCCGGCCGTGAGTGTGGGCGCCCGCGAGCAGGGCGCGCTGGCGATCGTGCTGCACACCCACATGCCCTACGTGGAGGGGTTCGGCACCTGGCCGTTCGGTGAGGAGTGGCTGTGGGAGGCGTTCGTGGGCTCCTACCTGCCGCTGCTCGAGCTGCTCGACGCAGGGGCGCCGGTCACGCTCTCGCTGACCCCCGTGCTGTGCGACCAGCTCGAGGCCCCCGGGCTCGCCGGGCGCTTTCGCCGCTTCGTGGAG
Source organism: Solirubrobacteraceae bacterium (assembly GCA_035515315.1). Lineage (GTDB taxonomy): Bacteria > Actinomycetota > Thermoleophilia > Solirubrobacterales > Solirubrobacteraceae > Palsa-744. Next base: position 2,308 of record DATJBO010000001.1, on the reverse strand, counting down.
GAGGTCCGGCGGAGCACCCACGAGCGCGACGCGGTCGGGCTGCGGGAGGGGGGGCACGAGCAGCTGGCGGCCGAGCTCGAGCGCGCGTGGCGCGACTACAGCGGGGCGCTGCAGCGCCTGCGGGAGCGCGGCGACCTGCTGGGGGCGCTCGGCGCGCACGCCCAGTGGACCTCCTCGGCGACCCACGCGATCCTGCCGCTGCTGGCCACCGATGCGGGCGTGCGCGCGCAGGTGGGGAGCGGGGTCGCCTCGCACCGGCGCCGCTTCGGCGACTGGCACGGAGGCTTCTGGCTGCCGGAGTGCGCCCACGCGCCATGGCTGGAGCCGACGCTCGGCGAGGCGGGCGTGCGCGCCGTCTGCGTGGAGCTGACGGATGCCTTCGGGGAGGGGTCCTGGGAGCACCTGCAGCCGCTCGCCGGTGAGACCGGGGTCGTGCTGGTACCGATCGACCGGGCGACGATCTCGCTCGTGTGGAGCGAGCAGGGCTACCCGGCGGGCCACGCCTACCGCGACTACCACCGGCTGACCACCTTCCACCACAACCCCTGGAACAACGCCGGCGGGGCCTACGATCACGACGCCGCGCTGGAGCTCGCGCGCGCCGATGCGGTCGACTTCGTGGGGCGCGTGCGAGTGCGCCTGCGCGAGGCGGCCGAGGCGGCGCCGGGTCCGCTGCCGGGCGGGGGCCTGGTGGTCTGCGCGCTCGACACGGAGCTGCTGGGGCATTGGTGGTACGAGGGGGTGGCGTGGCTCGCTGCGGTGGTCGAGCAGGCCGACGCCCAGGGGCTGGCGCTGATCCGCCTCGACGACGCGCCCGCGCTGGACGCGCCCCGCGCTCTGCCGGCGGCGCTGGCCGGCGAGTGGCGCCCCACGAGCTGGGGCCGCGGTGCGGACCTGTCGACCTGGTCCGCGCCGGGCGTCGCCGAGCTCGCGTTCGGGGCGCGGGAGGCCGAGCTCGAGCTGCTCGCCGCCGGCCCCCGGGCCACGGCGCCGGCGCTGCGCGAGCTGCTCGCGCTGCAGTCCAGCGACTGGGCGTTCCTGATCACGCGCGAGCTCGCCGTCAGCTACGCGCGCGAGCGCTTCGACGGTCACCGCCTCCAGCTGCGCCGTGCCCTGTCAGGCACCGCGGGCGCCGCCGTGGACGCCGCCCTGCGCAACATCGCCCCCGACGCCCGCACCTGCGACCTCGTCGGCCCCTGAGCGCGGGACCTCGGGCGGCCGGCGCAGGACCACCAGCGCGAAGCTGGTAAGCGCGGGGACGGGATGGTCGACCATCACGCCGGTGAAGGCCCGCTCGGCGGCGGCCAGCGGCCTGATGCGCCGGTAGAAGGCGTGCCCGAAGTAGCCCGTGTAGCGCTCGACGGCGAAGCCGACCGAGCGCACCCGCGCGAGCTGCCTGCGTGTCGGCCCGCGGCACCACGAGTAGTAGGGGCGGAACTTCGCGTGGCGGGCCGGGCAGGCGCGGAACAACACCCCGCTCGACAGCGACGGCGGCAGCACCCTGTTGAGCAGGAACGGCAGCGCGTACAGCGTGGGGAACAGGTGCACTGCCGTCCCTCCCGGGCGCAGCAGCTCGAACACGTGGCGGTGAAAGAGCTCTCCGTCGCGCATGTGCTCGGCCGTCCAGCGGCTGAACACCGCGTCGAACGGACCGTGCGTGCTCACCAGCCGCTCGACGGCCGCCGCGTCGAGGATGTCCGCCTGCTCGCGCCGGTAACCGGCGGCCGCCCGCTCGAGCTGCTCGGCGGAGACGTCGGTGACGACGTAGTGCAGGCCGTAGCGCTCGACCTGCGGCAGGTGCAACAGCGGCCGCGCCCCCCCGCCGACGTCGCACACGCGGACGGCGCCCGCCTCCAGCACGGCCCTCACCTCGCCCCACAGGTCGCCCTCGGCGGCCCGCGCGCGGTCGTAGGAGACGGGGTTGGCGGTCGCGGCCACGATCTCCCCGGCCTCACTCCCAGCGCAGCGTGCGAGGGGTCTCGCGCATGCGGATCACCCGTGCCGGCACGCCCGCGACGACGGCGTTGGCGGGCACGTCGGCCGTCAGCACCGCGCTGGTCCCGATCACGGCGTTCTCGCCCACGCTCACGCCGCGCAGCACGCACGCGCCGTAGCCGATCCACACGTTGTGGGAGACCCGTACGTCGCGCTTGTAGATTCCCTGCTCGCGGATCGGCCGCTCGACCTCGGTCACCCCGTGGTCGAAGTCGATCAGCATCACGCGGTCGGCGACGATGCACTCGCGCCCGATCGAGACGTGCTGGAAGGCCGAGATCGTGCACTCCTGGCCGATCACCGTCTTGGCCCC